>JASHSZ010000561.1 GCA_030040815.1 Streptosporangiaceae bacterium | reverse complement strand
GGCAGGTCCTGCCAGGGCTTGCGCATTTCGCCGGTCTGTCCCGCACAGATGCAGGCTGGGTCGACCGCGCCGTCCTGCTGGTAAAACCGCGATCTCCCCGCCGGACGGGCTGCCTGTTATCTGCAATGAGCAGCGGGGTAGCGCATCTTCTCGGTTCCGGACCGAGGGCACGCTTGGGCAGCCTCAGCTGAGCTGTGCTCCGGGTGCCGGGCCTGATTATGCTGTGCGCACAGGTGTGAGTGGGGCTGGACCTTAGACCCAGCGAGCAGCACCGGGCTGATGTTCAATGTCGGACGCCTCGACTGGTCACGCCGGCCTCGAGCCTTCCCTACGCGGGAGCGTCGACGCCGGTTCTGGCCGTCTGCCGAGGCCGCTGACGAGCTTTATCGGCCGGGCGGGGCAGCTTGCGGAGGCGAGGCGGCTGCTAACCGGCGGCCGCCTGCTGACGCTGACCGGACCGGGCGGCAGCGGCAAGACGCGTCTTTCCATCGAGCTCGCCGCAAGCGTGGCGTGCGATCATCCCGATGGCGTGTACTTCGTCCGGCTGGCGCCGGTGCGGGATCCGGGATTGGTGCCCTCGTCGATCGCCCAGGGAGTCGGATTGCCGGATTCGCGGGACCGGCCGCTGGTGGCGCACCTGGTGAGCTACCTGCGTGATCGGAAGCTCCTGATTGTCCTCGACAATTTCGAGCACCTGATGCCGGCCGCTCCGGTCGTGGCCGAATTGCTGAGCGGGGCTGAGCGTCTGCGGATTGTGGTGAGCAGCCGGGCGCCTCTTCGGGTATCGGGCGAGCAGGAATGCCCGGTTCCCCCGCTAGCACTCCCGGACGAGCAAGCGCATGTCACGCTCGGGTCGGTGGCTGAGTGTGAATCGGTGCGGCTGTTCGCCGAGCGTGCGGCGGCCGTGGCGCCTGGGTTCGCTGTGGATGAGCACAATGCCGCCGCGGTGACCCAGATCGTGCGCAGGCTTGACGGCCTGCCGCTGGCGATCGAGCTGGCCGCGGCACGGGTCAAGGTTCTGCCGCCGGAGGTGATCTGCGGGCGGCTTGAGCATTCTCTGCAGCTGCTGATCGGCGGGAGCCGTGACCTGCCACGCCGTCAGAGGACTTTGCGTGCGACCATCGAGTGGAGTTATGACCTGCTCAGCGAGGAGGCCAGTAGTCTGCTGGCCGCGTGCTCGGTGTTCCGGGGCGGCGTGCCCCTGGACGTGATCGAGTCGGTCTGCGCCGAGCCTGACGCCTGCACGACCGTGCTGGATTGCCTGCAGGAGCTGGTGGACCAGAGCCTGCTCCGGCCGCTGTCAGCGCCAGGACCGCCGCGGTACCCGATGCTGGAGACGATCCGCGAGTTCGCTGCCGAGCGACTGGCTGACACACCGGACGCCGCCCGCCTCTGCCGGGCACACGCCGATGCCTTCCGGGACCTGGCCGAAACAGGCGGGCATCCGCTGGCCGGGCAGGGCGAGAGGGAATGGCTGGAGCGGCTCGCCGTCGAGCACGACAACATCCGTGCGGCGATCGACTGGTACCGCCGGGAGGACCCGCCGGCCGCGCTGCGCCTGGCCGCCGTGATGTCGTGGTTCTGGTCTCTTCATGGTCATTACACCGAAGGGCGTCAGCGGCTGCGCGAGCTGCTCGGCCTGGTCTCCGGTGCGGACACGGTGCGAGTCAGGGCCCTGAACGGTGCCGCCTGGCTCGCCCTGAGTCAAGGCGATTATCCAGACGCTGACCGCCTGCTGGGCGAGAGCACTGAGCTGAGCCGCGGGCTGAACGACATGGTCGGCGAGGGCATAGCCGCCGCCTTCCGCTGCCGCAGCATGCTCTCCAGCGGCCGATTCGCTGAGGCAGCCCCGCATGGCGAGCGTGCCTACGCGTTGCTGGCCGAGGCCCACGATCGGCCGGGGACCGCACTCGCGCTGTTTTTCCTGGCGCTGAATGCGCAGTTCACCGGCAAGCTGAAGGCCGCCTGCGGGCTGCACGAACGATGCGTGACCCTGTGCCGGGAACTCGGCTTTGACTCTCTTGGCGCGCGCGCCCTGCAAAATACCGGCATCACGCGGCTGGAGCTGGGGGACCTGGCAGGCGCGCGGACGGCGCTGCGGGAGGGACTGTCGGCCTCGGTTGCCATCGGCGACCGCTTCATTATTCCCATCGGGTTGACCGGGTTCTCCGGCCTGGCTGCCAAGACCGGTAAGCACCGCATGGCGCTTCGGCTAGCCGGCGCAGCGGAAGCCTGCCGGGGTACCTATGAGTCGGCAATGCCGGAAGCGCTCCGGGCATACCTGCAGAGCTGGCTAGCGCCGGCGTTCAAGACGACGGGGGCGGCGGCGCCGAGGCTCATCGCGGAGGGACGGCAGATGACGGTGACGGCGGCCCTGGAGTACGCATTGGCCGACGACCCCGAGGAAGCCTGGCGGCCTGGCCCGCGGCAGGCACTGACCCGGCGCGAGACCGAAGTTGCCATGCTGGCGGCCAGGGGCCTGACCAACCGGGACATCGCCGCCCAGCTGTGCCTGTCGGTCCGCACGGTCGAAGTACACGTCGACCACATCCTGACAAAGATGAGCTTCCGCACCCGCACCCAGCTGGCCGCCTGGGCGCACGAGGAAGGACTGCTGGCAGAAGATACGTAGCGCTTCTAGGTAGTTCTTCTGATGGCGGGCGCGGCCGCGCAATTCAGTGTTGGCTTTGTGGACGGTACGCAGAACACCCGCGCGGACTGCCAGGTACTCGTGGTCGGCGCTGGCCCGACCGGCCTGGTGCTGGCCGCGGATCTGCTGGCACGCGGCATCTCGACACGCATTGTTGACAAGGGCGGCGGGGCGAGCCTGGAGACCAGGGCCATCGCGGTCCATGCGCGTGCGCTTGAGGTTCTTGACCAGCTGGGCCTGGCCGAGCGATTCGTCGATCACGGCCAGATGGTGCGCTGGTTCAGCTTCTACACCGACGGCAAACGCCGGGTCAGCCTCGACTTGTCTCGTAACGGTACGCGGTTTCCGTTCATGCTCGATATTCCGCAGCACGAGACGGAGACGTTGCTGCGGGCACGGGTCGCCGAGCTTGGCGGTGTGGTCGAGCAGGGAACCGAGCTAACCGCGCTTGCCGACGAGCCGGTCGGCGTCACCGCGACGGTGCGGGACGCGGACGGCCTGCAGCGCGAGATCACCGCCGGCTATGTGGCCGGTTGCGACGGCGCGCACAGCCGGGTGCGGCACGAGCTCGGGCTGCAGTTCCGCGGGCACCCGTACCCGCAGGACTGGCTGCTGGCCGACGTCCGGCTGGACTGGGTCCGCCCGGAGAACGAAGTGCACGCGTTCTTCCAGCGCGGCGGCACGCCGCTGATCTGCTTCCCAATGCGCGGGCATCGGTGGCGGCTGGTGGTGCCGTTCGCCGGTGATCGTGTCCCCGGGCCGCCCGATCTGGGCGAGATCCAGCGTCTGGTCGACCTGCGGGCACCGGAACAGGTTGTCGCCTCCGACCCGACCTGGCTGGCGAGCTTCAACTGCCATCGCCGGTCCACCGGCACCTACCGCTGCGGGCACATACTGCTAGCCGGCGATGCCGTGCATATCCATACCCCGGCCGGGGGCCAGGGCATGAATACCGGAATCACCGACGCCCACAACCTGGGCTGGAAGCTGGCCCTGGTGGCGGCTGGCCGCGCCCCCGATCAGCTCCTCGACACCTACGGGGCCGAACGCCAGCCCGTCGCCGAGCAGGTCCTGGGACTCACCCACACGCTGGTCCGGCTCGGCACCATGACCCATCCGGTCAAGCGGGCGCTCCGGGACGCCATCATCCCGACCGCCTTCGTAGTGGGCCCGGTCCACCGACGCGCGATCCGCCGCTGGACCCAGGTGAACGTCGCCTACCCCGCTAGCATTCTCACCAAGACCGGCCGAAGCCGCGGCCGACCCTGGCCCGGGCAGCGAGTCCCAGACATCGAGGTGCTCGCCGCCGGGAGGCCCAGCACGCTCTTCACCGTCTTGCGCCGCGGCCGTCACGTCATTGTGGTCACCGGAGCAGACCCGAACAGCGCACTCGCCAACCTGGGTCTGGCACCCTACCGCGACCTAGTTGAGGTGGTCGCCTGCGCTCCCCGGGACACGCGTCCATTCCGCAGCACCCGCGCGGGGTCCGTCTTCCTGGTCAGGCCGGACGGACACCTCGCCGCCTGGGCGAGGGCGGATGAGCCGGAGACTGTGCTGGACTACCTGCGGGGCCTGTTTGGGCCCGAGATCGGCAACAGCGGCGACAGCGGGGAGTGGACTTTCCCGGAGTTCAGGTGAGGCCTTAGCGACTCGCCTCACTGCCTCAGCCGCTCATGACCGGACGACCGTCGCGATCCTGGCGTTGACCGGTATGTTGCCGGAGGTAAGCCCGGGCGTCTGCCCGTGGAAATCGAAGTCGAG
>JASHSZ010000560.1 GCA_030040815.1 Streptosporangiaceae bacterium | reverse complement strand
CTCATGCCGTGGCTGTGCTGATGGACTCGGGCGCGGGCCTCACGACAGGCCGGGCAGCGACCCTCCGCCACCGGTCCGGCACACTGGGCGCATATCAGGTGCTCACAGCTCATGCGGCTCCTACGCGACAGATCGGACACCGGGTCAGTTCGACGATGTTGGACGTTCCTGACCAGTTTCCCCCCTAGACTGGCCCGAGGCCAAACCGGGAGCGTGGAAAGCCCGGCAGACAGCCGGGTCAGTCTCTCGTCTACAACTGCGATGGGCCAGTGATTCACTTCGACAACGTCACCAAGACGTACACGAACCAGAGCCGCTCAGCGCTGGAGAACGTGAGCCTGGACATCGAGAAGGGCGAGTTCGTATTCCTGGTCGGGCCGTCGGGGTCCGGCAAGTCAACCTTCCTGCGCATGGTCCTCAAGGAGGAGCGGCCGACCACGGGCCGCATCCACGTCGCTGGCAAGGATCTGGCCCGCCTCACCAACTGGAAGGTTCCGCACCTGCGCCGCCGCATCGGCTGCGTGTTCCAGGACTTCCGGCTGCTGCCGAACAAGAACGTTTACCAGAACATCGCGTTCGCTCTCGAGGTGATCGGCAAGCCCCGCCGATTCATCCGCAAGGTCGTCCCCGAGGTCATCGATCTGGTCGGTCTCGAGGGCAAGCGAGAGCGGATGCCGGACGAGCTGTCCGGCGGCGAGCAGCAGCGCGTCGCCATGGCCAGGGCGTTCGTCAACAGGCCGATGATCCTGCTGGCCGACGAGCCGACCGGAAACCTGGATCCGGCGACCTCGATCGGCATCATGAAGGTGCTCGACCGAATCAACCGAACCGGGACCACAGTCGTGATGGCGACGCATGACGCCGCGATCGTCGACTCCATGCGCAAGCGTGTCATCGAGCTGGAGTACGGCAAGGTCGTCCGCGACCAGTCACGTGGGGTTTACGGCCAGGCCTACTAGCGGCCGCGACGGACTACCCGAAGGACTACTGCCGACAATGCGCTTCCAGTTTGTGTTCAGCGAGGTATGGATTGGCCTGCGTCGCAACCTGACCATGACCGTGGCCCTCGTCGTCGTGGTCGCGATCAGCCTGTCTCTGCTCGGCACGGGGCTGCTGTTCGTGAAGCAGGTCGATAACACGCGGTCGTACTGGCAGAGCCGGGTACAGCTATCGGTCTACCTGTGCACGCCGACAGACGTGGCCGCGAACTGCCAGCGGAATGGCGGCGTGACGCCGTCCGAGATCACGGCGATCAGGAACGAGCTACTCGCCACGCATGACACGCTGAGTGTCCAGTTTGTCTCGGCTTCGGCGGCCTACCGACAGTTCCGGCAGGAGTTCGCGGACAACCAGCCGATCGTCCGGTACACGGATAAGAGTCAGATCCCGCCGTCCTTCGAGATCAGGCTCAAGAACACCCAGGCGGATGCGGACCAGGTCACCGAGGTCATGGACGGGGCGCCGGGGGTCTCCCAGGTCGTCAATGACGCCTCAATCCTTGATCAGTTCTACCGGCTCCTCGACGGCGCCAGGAACGCCGTCGTGGTGATCGCCATCTTCCTGCTGGTCGCGGCCATCCTGCTCGTCGCCAACACGATCCGGCTTTCTGCCTTCAACCGCCGACGGGAAACCTCGATCATGCGCCTCGTCGGCGCCTCCAACTTCTACGTGCAACTCCCGTTCCTGGTCGAAGGGATGATCGCCGGCCTGTTCGGCTGGCTCGTGGCGACCGGCCTGCTCATCGGGGTGAAGTCTGTTTTGCTCAGTACGTTGCAGAGCGTCTTCCCGTACGGCGTCAGCCTCAGCACCACCGACCTCGTGGAGGTGATCATCGTGGCCATGATCACCGGGCTGCTGATCTGCGGCGCCACCTCGTTCCTCACCCTCAGGCGTTACCTGCGGGTGTAACGCGTAGGATGACGGCCGGTGGCAGCGGACCGAGGCAAGAAGATCATTGCCAGCAACCGGCGAGCCCGGCATGACTACACCATCGAGGACACGGTCGAGGCGGGTCTCGTGCTGACCGGCACCGAGGTGAAGTCGCTTCGGGCCGGCCGAGCGACGCTGGCCGACGGGTTCGGACAGATCACGGACGGCGAGGCGTGGCTGCATGGCGTCCACATCCCCCAGTACACGCAGGGCACCTGGACCAACCATGAGCCGCGGCGCGTTCGCAAGCTGCTGCTGCACCGCAAGGAGATCGACAAGCTCGCCAGCTCGGTCAACGAGCGAGGGCTTACCCTCATCCCGCTTTCGTTGTATTTTTCCGATGGGAGGGCCAAAGTCGAGCTCGGGCTGGCCCGTGGCAAGCGCACCTACGACAAGCGACAGGATCTTGCCAAGCGGGACGCTGCCAGGGAAGTCGAGCGCGCTCTTCGGCGTAGGCGATAACCGTGACCGGCACTACGAGGTCCGCCAGCCGCCCCAGGCGGCCCGGCGCACATCGGGCACCCCGCACCGCGTCACCCTGGCCACGACTGCACCACCCTGGTACGGGGAACGGGAACGGGAGCAGGCGGGCTACCAACCACGTTGGACGAGGCAGGGCGGGTGCTTTCCGGGTGGCAGTGCGCTCACGGTCCTTTCTCGTGCGCGCGGCCGTGCTGGTCGTCGGCGCGAGCCTGGTCGGGGTGGGGCTGGCGCGACCCGGCATGTCGTCCGCGGAGCCGACCGTGGGGCAGTTCCTCCTGGCCTGGGAGTCCCGGCACTACCTGGCGGCCGCACAGCTGACCACGGGGAACCCCAGGGTCGTCGCCGGGGCCTTGGCGAGCGCGTATCAGCGCCTCGATGCGAGCAACGTCAGCATGTCGATGAGCAGCGTCACCCAGCACGGCGCGACGGCCGAGGCCGGCTTCGAGGCCGATATCGACCTGTCCGGCAGCGGCATGCCCTGGAGCTATGCGGGCAGTTTCGGCCTGCGGGACGGCGCCAACGGCTGGCGGATCGTCTGGAACCCGTCGGTCATAGTCCCCGGCATGACCGGCCAGGAGCAGCTGGCCGTCGTTAGCCAGTTCTACCCCCGGGCCCAGGTGCTGGGCTCGGCAGGCCAGTCGCTGATCGTACCCTCGCAGGTCTTCCAGGTCGGGGTTTATCCGGGCAACCTCGCCGACCCGGCCCGAACGGCAGCCGCTCTGTCGGCCGTCACGCAGATCCCGGCGGGTCAGATCGAGGGTCAGATCGAGGAGAACCTGCAGGACGACTTCCTTGAGCTGATCACCTACACGCCCAGCCAGTACGAGAGCGTGCGCGCGCAGCTCAGTGCCATCCCTGGACTGCAGGTCAGGCAGACCACCGAGCCGCTCTTCGAGAGCATCGCCCCGGACATCGTGGGCTCTGTCGGCACCGAGACGGCCGCGGTGCTGCGCACCGACGGGGTGGAGTACCGACCTGGGACCACCGTGGGGCTGTCCGGACTCGAGGAAACGTTCCAGCGTGAACTGGTCGGTACGCCGCGCACCGACGTGGTGCTGCAGCAGTCCGGCAAGGCGGCCGTCGACCTGCGGACCTGGCTGGGCGCGCCCGGCATCGCGGTGCGCACCACGCTGGACTCGGGCGTCCAGCTGGCGGCCGACGAGGCGCTTGCCGACGTGCCGACGTCGGCGGCTATCGTCGCCGTGCAGGCCTCGACCGGCAGGATCCTCGCCGTCGCCAGTCAGACGGCTGGCGGCATGCCCGCACTCAGCCCGCTATCAGGCCAGTACGA
>JASHSZ010000559.1 GCA_030040815.1 Streptosporangiaceae bacterium | reverse complement strand
CTTTGGCCCTGAGAATGATGCCGTTGGTCCCTGGAATTGGCCAGGCGTGGCCGCGAGCGTTGCTGAGGAGTTATAAGACGACGTCGAGGAGAAACGCCGGTTATGAATATCGCCTATTACCATGCTTCGAAATTCGGTAACGGCGCTATGGTCGCGGATGAGTTCAAGAAAGTTATGGCGGCCCAGGGCGTAGCGGTCCGAGTCCAGCATGTCCGGGATGCCAATCCGAAGAAACTGCCAACGGCAGACCTGTACGTGTTCAGCTCCCCTGGCCGGCTCGGAAAGCCGAAGGCAAACGCCCGCAGATTCATCCGCAAGCTACGCCTGGAGCCAGGAACCAGGTACGCGGTGCTGACGACCCAGGGTGCCCCGGGGCCCGATAGGAAAACCGGGACAATGCCCACCCAGGAAGAACTGGACCGGTGGGAGCGGATCATCCCGATCATGAATGAAGTGCTCGAAGGCAAGGGCCTGATTAAGGTCACTGAGGCAGCCGTTCTGGTGACCGGCATCAAGGGGCCGTTGGAGGACGGCTGGCAGCAGAAAGTTGCGGCTTTCGCCGATCAGATCTTGCCTTCGCTCCGGCAGCCAGCCACCACCAAGCCCACAGCCTGACCGGACTCGCACGCACCATCCAAGCTGTGGTGAGTGTTGAACTAGTTAGTGACGGGCAAGGGCGGTCATGGCCGGCCGGCGTGCCGTCGTCGAGCCGTTCGTGCACTGAGGGAGCCGTTCGCGGCGACCTGCAGGACCTTCGACTCTAGGCCGCGATCGAGGGCACAAATCAGCGTCGCGTTATGGGCACCGTGTCGGTCTACTGGCGGCCTCTCACTCTGGACGGCGCGCTCGAGCTCGCACACCGCGGCGGCGCGATCCTAATCGCCGGCGGCACTAAGGTGAACGCCGCGCCGTCCGGCGGCCAGATCGAGATTGTCGACCTGCAGGCACTTGGCCTGGACCGGATCGAGGCGACCCCCACCGGATGTTCTGTCGGCGCGACCGCGACGCTGCAGCAGATCGCCGATGAGGCGGTCGTGCCCGCCGCGGTCCGGGACGCGGCCCGACGCGAAGCTCCCAGCACGCTGCGGGCCGCCGCGACCGTCGGCGGCTGCGTTGCAACCGGCCACTGGGAGAGCGAATTCCTGGCTACCCTGCTCGCCTGCGATGCGACGCTGACGCTGGCACATTCGGATGGCCTGCAGGAAATCGCCCTCGACGAGGCGCTGGCGGATCATCGGTGGCTGCGGGCCGCGATCATCACCCGCGTTTGCATCGTGGGTGACGGCAGTATTGCCGCCGCCCGAACGGCCCGGACGCATGCAGACGGGCCGATCGTGTGCGCAGTGGCGCGCCGTGCGGCCGGCGGCGTGCGGCTGGCGCTGAGCGGTGTCGCTGCGAGGCCGGTGGTCAACAGAACGGCGCTGATTCAGTCCGGTGCGGACGGGGCGGACTGGGCAGGGCGGCTCGACCCACCCGGCGACTTCCGCGGCTCATCGGCGTACCGCCGCTCCCTGGCGGTCACGCTTGCGCGGCGGGCAGTGGAGGCGATCACGTGATGCGCATTCATCTCACGCTGAACGGCGTCGATAAGCAGCTTGACTGCGCTCCCGGCGATTCGCTGCTGGCGTTGCTGCGCCGCGAGGGCTGCTTCAGCGTCCGGTACGGGTCAGGCACGGGCGAGACCGGCGCAGCGGCCGTGCTGGTCGACGGTCGGCTGGTCGCCGCGGATGTGCTGCTCGCGGCCCAGGCCGGTGGCCACGACGTGACCACGGTCGAGCACCTCAACGCGGCGATGGGCACGCTCCATCCGATCCAGGAGGCAATCGTGGACGCCGGGGCGCTACAGTCCGGTTACTCGGCTGGCGCACTCGTTCTGGCGACCGAGGCGCTGCTGAAGCGCAATGAGGATCCATCGGAGTCCGAGATCCGAGACGCGCTGTCGGGAGTTCTCGACCGTGAGACCGGCTATGTCAAGGTGGTCGAGGCAGTGCAGCGAGCCGCCGCGGCGCTGCGCGGGGAAAAGCCCCCGCCCATGGAGGCCCTGACAGTCCCGCGCCTGACCAGCCCGGACGGCGTGCCCAGCAGTGGTGCCGAGCCGGCGGGCACTGACCGGGCACTAGGGCGCCCGGTCAGTGGAAACGGGTTAGGCGGTCATAGTGAGCGGGCGTCGCTGGGCACGCCGCGCCTCGTCGTCGTGGCCGACGTCGCGAGCACAGCCGTAGTCGGCAGGCCCGAGCACAAGATCGATGCCGTGCGGCTAGTGAAGGGCAACGCTGCGTTCACCGACGACGTGGAGATGCGCGGCATGCTGCATGCGAAGGTGCTGCGCAGTCCGTACGCCCATGCCCGCATCGTGGCCATTGACGACTCGCAGGCCCGCCAGTTGGCCGGCGTGCACGCGGTGGTGCACGGCGGCAACACCCCGCGAGTCAAGTACGCCTCGGGCGGCCAGTCGTGGCCCAATCCCTACCCGTGGGACCAGGTGAGCTTTGACGACAAGGTGCGGCATGTCGGCGACAGGGTAGCCGCGGTCGCTGCCGAGACGGAGGAGATCGCCGCCGAGGCTTGCCGCCGGATCAAGGTGAGCTACGAGATCCTCCCGGCGGTATTCGACGAGACGCAGGCGCTGGCGCCAGGCGCTCCGGTGATCCACGACGAGGACGACAGCGTGGGCATTCACGCAGCGGCCCGCAACATCAGCAGCCACATCGAGGGCGCGACCGTGCCAGACATCGAGTCGGCCCTGGCGGCGGCCGATCGTGTCGTCGAGGAAACCTTCCACGTCCAGCCAGTCCAGCACTGCTCGATCGAGCCGCACGTGACGATCGGCTGGCTCGACGAGGATGAGCGACTGGTGCTCCGCACGTCGACTCAGGTCCCGTTCCACGTACGCCGCATGGTTGCCCCGCTGCTCGGGCTGCCGGTGAAGCGAATCCGCGTGATCAAGCCGCGGATCGGCGCTGGATTCGGCGGCAAGCAGGAGATGCTTATCGAGGACATCGTCGGTCATCTGGTGCTCGCAACGCGCCGCCCGGTCCGGCTGCAGCTCAGCCGGGAGGAGGAGTTCGCGGCGGCGCGAACACGGCACGCGCAGACGATCACGTTCCGGACCGGCGTCCGCTCTGACGGCACGCTGGTGGCCCAGGATATGCGGGTCGTGGCGAACACTGGCCCGTACGGCACGCATGGCTTCACGGTGCAGTCGGTGACCGGCACCCGCGGCCTGTCCTCTTACAACTGCCCGGCGAAACGGTTCAGCTGCGATGTCGCCTACACCAACGGCCCGGTCGCGGGCGCCTTCCGCGGCTACGGTGCACCGCAGGCGCACTTCGCGCTCGAGTCGCACATGGACGACATCGCCAGGGTCCTTGGCCTGGACCCGGTGGAGTTCCGCCGCCGGAACTGGGTGCGCACGGGTGACCCACTCGACATCGTGCCGCGCCTGAACGAGCGCGGCGGCGTGGCGGATATCGCCGATGAAGACCTGCCGCGGGTCACCAGTTGCGGAACGCAGGAGTGCGTGGCCCAGGTCCTGAAGGCCATCGGGTGGGAGCGGCGCCGCGACCGTGCCTGGCGCGAGCCCGGGGACCGGCCAGACGTGCGGCGGGGCATCGGGTTTGCCCTGTGCATGTCCGGGTCCGGGATACCAGGCGCAGACATGGGTGCATGCTCGATCAAGATGAACGACGACGGATCATTCAACATGCTGATTGGCGCCACCGACCTCGGCACCGGTGCGGACACGGTGCTGGCGCAGATCGCCGCCGAGGTGCTGGGCGTACCGGTCGACGACATCATCGTCTATGCGGCCGATACCGATGTGACGCCGTTCGACGTCGGCGCGTACGCATCCAGCACGACCTACATCTCCGGCATGGCGGTGAAGAAGGCCGCCGAGGCGGTGCGCGGCCGGATCATGGCACGGGCGGCAGTGATGCTCGGCCGGTCAGATCCGGACGCCATCGCGCTGCACGAACGGCGTGCCTGGGCGCCGGACGGGCGCTCGGTCTGTCTGGCGGACCTGGCCCTGGAGGCGCTGCACGCCAAGGATCAGGAACAGATCATGGGAACGGGGTCGCACGTTGCGCCCGACTCTCCGCCGGTCTTCGCCGCCCAGGGCGCCGAGGTTGAGGTGGACACGGCCACCGGCCAGGTCACGGTTACCAGTCTGGTCATGGCGGTCGACTGCGGGGTCGCGATCAACCCGGTCTTCGCCAGCGGGCAGGTGGAGGGCGGCATGCTGCAAGCACTCGGATACGCGCTGACCGAAGAGGTCGTCCTGGATGCGGCGGGCCGCCCCGTGAACGACAGGCTCGGTCCGTACTGGATCTACCGGGCCGATGACACTCCGCCCATGCAGGTCATCCTCGTGGAGACGATGGAAACGACCGGCCCGTTCGGGGCGAAGGCCGTGGGCGAGATCCCGATGGACGGCGTGGCGCCGGCAGTTCGCAACGCGGTCCTGGACGCGACCGGCGCTGCCATCAACGTCATTCCGCTGACGCCAGAGCGTGTCTGGACCGCGCTACGCGAGCAGGCGCGGTGATGTCGGCACACGGTAATGCCGCACTCATGCGGGAGCTCCTGGCAGCAGCCGACGGAGGTGAGCCGGTGGCACTCGCGACGGTGGTGGAAACCAGGCAGTCAGTACCCCGGCACGCCGGATCGAAGATGCTGGTGTGGGCAGACGGCCGGTGCTCGGGCAGCGTCGGCGGCGGCGAGATGGAGGCCAGGGTTATCGCCGAGGCACGCCGTGCGCTGGCCGACGGCCGCACCCGGCTGCTGCACTACGAGCTGCTCGAGCCGGGCAGCGGCGATCCCGGCGTATGCGGCGGCGAAGTAGCCGTCTACGTCGAGCCGTACCTGCCGGACCCGACCGTGCTGGTCGTGGGCTGCGGACATGTCGGTCGCGAGGTGGCGTCGCTCGCACATTGGCTCGGGCTGCGCGTGGTGGCCACCGATGATCGCCCCGAGATGGTCACCAGGGACCGATTGCCGGACGCAGACATGCTGATCCCGGGGCCAGTGACCGACGCGATCGGGGCAGTGCGCGCCGACCAGACACACGCGGTTGTAGTGGCGCGCAGCATGCTGGTGGATCTCGATGTCCTGCCGCCGCTACTCGCGGCCGGAATGCGATCGGTCGGCGTCATTGGCAGCGGCCGTCGCTGGCAAACCACCCGAGCGCAGTTGCTGGCCCGCGGCATCCCGGCCTGCGACCTGGACCGGGTGCGGGCCCCGATCGGCGTGGAACTCGGGGCCGAGACGCCGCGCGAGATCGCGATGTCCATCCTCGCCGAGGTCGTGGCTCTGCACCGCGGCGGCGAGGATCCAGCCCGCTGCCCACCATCGACGCGCGGGCCAGCCGGGTGCGCGGACACTCTGGTACTGCTGCGCGGCGGTGGCGACCTGGCGACGGGCGCGGCTTGGCGGCTGACCAGGGCGGGCTTCCCGGTGGTCGTCTGCGAGCTTGAGCACCCG
>JASHSZ010000558.1 GCA_030040815.1 Streptosporangiaceae bacterium | reverse complement strand
GCCGTGGACGAGGCAGCCGACGGCCAGGACACCGTGGCGTGGCTGCGCGATCAGCCATGGTTCGGCGGCAGGCTGGCGCTGGTGGGGGCGAGCTACCTCGCGTTCACGGCCTGGGCGCTCGCCGCCGACCCGCCGCCAGAGCTCACCGCGATGGCGCTCTACATCAGCCCGCACGACCTCGCCGACGCCGGGTTCGGGCGCGGCCCGTTCGAGCTCTACAACCTGCTGAGCTGGAGCGATCTGGTGGCAAGCCAGGAGCGCGTCGGCGCAGCCCGGATGCTGTGGCGGACCCTGACCGCAGAGCGGCGGCTCGCCGCCGTGATGAGCAGACTCCCCGTCGCTGCTACCGGCGCTCACCTGGACGCCGACGCACCGTGGTACCAGGACTGGCTCGCACACCCCGACCGCGGCGACCCGTACTGGGATCCGTTCAGCGCCGCGCCCGCGCTCGACCGCGTTACGGCGCCGACGCTGCTTGTCACCGGTTTCCATGACTTCTTCATCGAGCAGACCGTGCAGCAGTACCGGGCGCTGCGCGCGCGCGGCGTGCCGACCCGTCTGACCATCGGCCCGTGGTCGCACCTGACGCTCGACCTCGGCCTGGCCATGCGCGAGACGATCGCGTGGCTGGACTGCTACGCCAGCGGTGCTGCGGCGGCGCAGCCGCCACGGCACTGGCCCGTGCGGGTGTGGACCTCTGGCGATGACCTATGGCGGGAGCTGCCGGACTGGCCGCCGACGGGCACGTCGTTGCGGACCTGGTACCTACGGGCGGGTGGCGGCCTGGCCGACGAGCCGACCGACGACGACGCCGAGGCTGGCAGCGCTGCAGCCCGGTCGACGCTGCGGTACGACCCGGCCGACCCGACCCCGTCGGTCGGCGGCCGGACGATGTCGGTGCGGAACAGCGGCAGCCAGGCCAACGCCACGCTCGAGGCGCGCGCCGACGTCCTGACGTTCAGCACCGCGCCGCTGACCGACCCGGTCGAGGTGGCCGGCGTGCCGACGGTCGAGCTATACCTGAGCTCGGACAACCCGCACTGCGACGTGTTCGTCCGGCTGTGCGACGTCGACGAGCGCGGCCGGTCCCGCAACCTGACCGACCAGATCCTGCGGTGCTCCCCTGCCGAGGTGGTGCCCGGCGTGATCCGCCGCGTTAGTCTCGCGCTCACCGACATCTCGCACGTGTTCCGGGCGGGCCATGGTATCCGGCTGCAGGTCGCCGGCGGTGCACATCCGCGGTACGCCAGAAATCTCGGTACCGACGCGGACCCGGTGCACGGCACCCGCACCGCGCCGGTGACGCACCAGATCCAGCACACCGCGCGGTACCCGTCCGCGCTGATCCTGCCGGTCGCGGTTCAGCCGGCGAACGCGCCCGGCCGGTGGGCCCGCAGAGAGGCTGTTGCGCCGCTTGGGGCCGTCCGCATGACCTCCTCTTGCGGCGGCATGAACGCGCGATGGCGGACCGGTTGTTGACCCGGCCCATGGTGAGCGCGAACGGGTGATTGGCGGCGCCTTCCGGATCGGGCACGTCGAGGAGTCCGCGAGCGGCCAGTTTGGCCAGCCGCTCGGCGAGGGCAACGGAGATGCCGCCCGGCCCAACTGCTCGGCCCGCAATTCCGGAACGTGCGATAGTGCGCTTGGGCGCAACGCGCGCTGATACGGCCCGATTGCGCCTCGATAACTATCCGGATCCAAGGCCGCGGCGCACCTGACATCCGGCTTAGAGTGGCCGAAATGGGACAGCCTGGAGGGCGCTGACCGGTTCGCGACTCCCGCCCATCTCCGCGTCCCGCTGCCGGAGAAAGACCGCATGAGCCGTTCGCAGAGCGTGCGGGCAGCGTTCCTGCTGCGCCGGATGCACGCTAGCCGACTACTGATTGGCTGCGTGCTGCTGGCGACGCTGGTCACCTCGACACTGCTGGCCGGGCTCGCGGACTTCTCCGCGGTATTCCTGAACCAGGCGGCAAAGCAGCAGGTGGCCTCGTCAGGCAAGCTCGCCGTGCAAGTCAACTCGACTGCCAGCGCTGCGCAAGCCGGCCGCGCGAACAGATTTGTCACCACCTCGCTGCGGTCAGCTTTCGGCGCCCAGGGCCTCGTGATGCAGTCGGCGCTGTGGTCGGATCCGCTGGGCCTCCCGACTCCGGCCGGGACCGGGTCGCAGTGGACCGCCGAGGTCGCCTCGATGGGCGGGATTGGCAAGCATGTCCGCCTCGTCGCCGGCGCGTGGCCCCGAGCTGGCCAACCCGGCGGGCCGTACGCCGTGGCGGTGCCGGCCGGGGACGCCGGCAAGCTCAGCTGGCGGCCGGGCCAGTCGCTGACGCTGACCGACGCCGACAACGGCAGCCAGGTGCAGGTGCAGATCAGCGGCGTCTACCGAATCGAGGATCCGGCTGCCCGGTACTGGGGGCTCGACCTCATCTCGACCTCGGGCGTGAGCGTGCAGGCCGGCTTTTCTACCTTCGGGCCGCTGCTCACCTCCGCCGGCACGTTCGCACCGGGCCGTCTCCCGGTTGGACAGCGGTCCTGGCTGGCGATACCGGTCAGGGCCGAGATCCCGCCGGGCAGCATGCCACCGCTGGCCGGGCGCGTTCAACAAGCCGTCATCCGGCTCGGCCAGTCGCAGGGCTTCGGCGGGATCGTCGCCAGCTCCGGCATGCCGCAGCTGCTGACCGCCACCGCGGCCAGTTACGAGGTCGCCCGTGCACTGCTGGTCATCGGCGGCCTCGAGTTGCTGCTCGTCGCGGGCGCCGCGCTGGCGCTGACCGCGCACCTGCTAGCCAGCGACCGGGAGGCCGAGTCCGCACTGCTGGCGGCGCGCGGCCTAACCCGCCGGCAGATCGGGCTGCTCACCGTGGTCGAGGCGGTCACGGCCGCGACCGTCGCGGCCGCCGCGGGCGTCGTGCTGGGCGGCTTGCTCGCCAGGCTGCTCGCCAGCGTGAGCAGCGTCGACGGCCTTCGGCCAACCGCGGCAGCGCTCAGCCTGGCCGGGTTGCGTGCTGGCTGGTGGCCCGCGATCGTCGTCGTCGTGCTCGCCACCGTCGTACTCGGGTGGCCGTCCGCCAGCTCGGCTACCGCGGCCGGGCAGCGTGCCCGCAGCGGACGGCCGACCGTCGTTGCCACGGTGAGCCGGGCCAGCGTCGACGTCGCCGTCCTCGCGCTGGCCGCGCTGACCGCGTGGCAGCTGCGGGACTATTCCGCCGTCGCGCACGGCGCTTCCGGAGCCCTCGGCGTTGACCCAGTCCTCGCCGTGGCGCCCGCGCTCATCCTGGCTGGCCTGGCGCTGATCCCGCTGCGGCTCATGCCGGCCGCGGCCCGGCTGGCCGACCGGCTCGCCACCCGCGGCTCCAGGCTGACGGCGGCGCTGGCCGCGTGGCAGCTCAGCCGGCGGCCGATGCGGCAGGCCGGACCGGCTCTGCTCGCGATCCTCGCCGTCGGCGCCAGCACGGTTGCCCTGGCAGAGGAGCAGAGCTGGCATGAGTCGATTCGAGCGCAGGCCGCCGCGATTGTCGGCGCCGACGCGCGCGCCGATGTGCCGCCGGCGGCCAGCGGCAGCGTCGCGCTCGCCGCTGTCACAGCGCGGAACGTTCGGGCGGCAATGCCAGTCACCGCCTTCAACGGCGGCCTGCCCGGCCAGGTGATCGCGCTGGACGCCGGCAACGCCGCTCGCGTCGTGCAGCTCAGACCGGATCAGGCTCCGCTGCCGGCTGGCAGGCTGTGGCGCCTCATCACGCCGCCGACCCGCCCGGACGGCCTGCTGGTGCCCGGCCGGGCGACCCGACTGGGGCTGCAGGCGAGCCTCGGCACCGCTCCGGCGAGCTGGGGGCTCGGCGTGCTGACCGTGAGCCTGTCCGTGCAGGCAGCAGACGGGGTCGTGGTCGACCTGCCGGCTGGCGCGCTCCCGGCCGACGGCCAAACTCACCTGCTCACCGCCGGTGTCCCGGCCGTCGACCGGGTCAGCTACCCGCTCCGCCTCGTCGGCGTGACGCTGACCTACCAGCTTCCTCCGGTGCCGACCGGTTCGGTGGCAGCCAGCGTGCCCCACCGGCAGGTCGCGCTCACCATCAGCGGATTCGCCGCGTCGGCCCGTCCGGCCGGGCCGCTGCCGCGGTTCGCGCCCGGCGCCGCGATCGGCGCTTGGTCCCGCGCCGCTGCGTCCGCCACGCTGGCCAGCAACGACAAGGCCAGCGGTGTTGAACCGGCCATCGGCCGCTGGATCGCATCGGGCAGCGGAGTGACGGCGGTCGTAACGCCCGGCGACGGGCAGCTCGTGCCGCTGCCGGGACTCCCCCCGGTGCCGGTCGCAGCCGACGTGGCGCTGGCGGCACGACCCGGCCAGCACGCCATCCCCGGCATCGTGACCACCTCGTTCGCCAGCGCGAACAGCGTCGGCGTCGGCAGCGATGTGGTGGCGGCAGTCGGTTCTTACAACGTGCCGGTGCACGTGGTGGCTGAGGTGTCCTCATTTCCCACGGTGGGCACCGGCAGCGCGCTGATCATCGACCAGCAGGCCGTGCAGGGGCTGCTCGCGGCTGTCTCGGCCCCTCCGCTCGCGGTGACGAGCTGGTGGCTGGCCACGTCGACCGGCGGGCCGCCCACAGGGGTGCGGACCGGGCCGCTGCTGACCAGCCTGAGCCAGGTCACGGCCCGGATGCTGGACAATCCGATCGGGGCGGCCCCGCAGCAGATTGCGCTCGCCGTCGCCGTCGCGGTGGCGATCCTGGCGACGCTCGGGTTCGCCGTCAGCGTCGCCGCGAGCCTGAAAGAGCGGCGGGCGAGCAGCGCGCTGCTGGCGGCCATCGGCGTCTCCCGGCGGGCGCGAGCGCGCCAGCTGTGCCTGGAGCAGGTCGTGCTGGCCGCCCCGGCGGCGGCGGTGGGCCTGCTGGCCGGCGCGGCGATTGCGCGACTGCTGATACCGGCGGTGACCCTGACCGCGGCCGCAACCCGGCCAACCCCGCCCGCACTTGTCTACCTGCCGCTGGGCCGGGCGCTCGCGCTAGCGGCCGTGGTTGCCGCCGTCCCGGTAGTTGCCGCAGCCGTGACGGTGCTCAGCAGACCTGACCCGGCCGCCGAGCTACGCGCGATGGGGACGTCATGACGAGCGCACCCGACACGGCCCACCACGGCAGGCCGACGCCGGGCTGGCGGATGCTGACCGGGAGCGGAACGGGCGCCAGCGTCGCCCTCGGGCTTCTCGTCCTGGTCACCGTGTTCGTCGCCGTCGTCCTGCCGAGGGCCAGCGAGGGCCTGCAGACGGACGCGCTGCGAGAGACGCTGCGGGACCTGCCCGTCGGCGCGGCCACCGTGACAGCAGACATCGACTACGGCGACTATGCCGGTTTCACCGGCACCCGCCTGGGTCAGCGGCTCGCCGCCACCCGGCGGCAGCTGGCCCGTTTCCTGACTGGCCAGGGCGTCCCGGTGCGACCGGCGGCGGCCTGGACCGAGCTGAGCTCGGGCACGCTCAGCCTGACCGGAGCCGGGCCGGGCTCGGCCATTGGCACATCGGAGCTGCAGCTGCAACTCGACTGGAGCGACGAGCTGATGCGCTATGCCCGGCTGACCGCAGGCCGCTGGCCCGTAGGCGATACCACGCAGGCGGGGACAACGACGTTCCAGGTCGCGCTTACCCCGGCGAGCGCTCGGCTGTTTGCGCTGCACGTGGGTTCCCGGCTCAGCGTCGGGCCGGGCGAAGTGCTCGCGGTGACCGGCATCATCACCCCGGTCGACACCGGCTCGGCGTTCTGGCCGCAGCTTGCCAGCGCGGCAACGCCCGTCCTGATCAGCGTCAACCAGACTAGCTACTGGCTCGGCGGGGCCTTCGTCGGCCCGAAGGAGCTGGCCGCGGCGGCGGCGGTGAACGAGCAGGCGTCGGAGCTGAGCTGGGTCTACTCCGTCGAGGTTCGGAATGTCACGGCCGCGCAGGCACCGACTCTGTTGAGCACGCTCACCGGGGCGGCCAGTCAGGGCGGGGCCCAGCCGACGAGCGGTAGGGTCGGCGCCAGCTTCATCATCAGCTCTGGACTGACGCCAACGCTGACGTCGTTCGTGGCCGGCCAGGCAACCGTCGACGCCGTTTCGTCGCTGCTGTTCGTCAGCCTCGTCGCGATCGGCCTGGTCGTGCTGCTCATGGGCACGCGGCTGGTCGCGGACCAGCGTCACGCGGAGCTCGCCACGATGGCGGCCCGGGGCGCTACTGGCAGCCAGCTCGGCTGGCTCGTGCTCCGCGGGGAGGCGCTCGTCGTGCTGCCCGCTGCGGCGATCGCGGCCGGACTCGCGGTGGCACTCACCCCCGGCGGAGGAACCGCGCTGGGCTGGTGGCTGGCGGCGCTCACCACCGGGTGCGCGCTCGCCGCGCCCGCCCTGCTCGCGTCGCGCCGCAACGCGGGCCGGCGAGGTGTGCGCCCGGTCGGCCACGACCGGCCGCGGCTCCGCGCCGCTCGCCGGCTGATCGCCGAACTGACGCTGACCGCGTGCGCGGTCGCTGGCCTCATCCTGCTCAAGGAGCAAGGGCCGCCCACCGCCGGGCACGTCGACGTGCTCACCAGCGCAGCGCCCGTGTTGGTCGCGGTACCCGCCGCCATCGTGGTAATCCGGCTCTGCCCGGCGCTCTTGCACGTATCCCGCCGCCTCGCAGGCTCCAGCCGTGGACTGGTCGGCTTCCTCGGCCTCGCGCGCGCGGCGCAGGCGGTGCGCAGCGCCCTGCTGCCGGTGTTCGCGCTCGTCCTCGCGCTCGCCGTGGTGGCGTTCGGCGGTGCCGTGGTTCGCAGCATCGGTCAGGGCGAGACCGCCGCAGCGTGGCAGCTGACCGGTGCCGACGCTGCCGTCGGCTCGCCGACCGGCACCCAGGCGGTGCCCCCTGCGGCACAGCACGGAATCGCCGCGGCGCCGGCCGTGCGGGCGATCGCGCCGGTCATCGAGGAGCAGGCGCAGGTCGGCGGGTACGGCATGAACGGCCCGTCGCTGAGCGTGGTGGTGGTTGACCCGCGTCAGTACGCGGCGGTGCTGGCCGATACGCCTAACCCACCCTTCCCCGCCGGCGCGCTGGCCAGGACTGGTACTGGCCCGCCGCCGGTGCTGGCGAGTCCGGCGGCCGCAGCGGCGCTGCGCAGGTCAGGCGACGAGCTGTCGATCGGCACGCTGACCTTCCGGGTCACGATCGCAGGGCAGCTCGCCAGCACCCCGGCGGCCCCGGCCGGGATCCCGTTCGTGGTCCTGCCGCTGTGGGCGGCTGGACCCGCCCCGCTGCCCACCCTGGTCTTGCTCGCGGGGCATGGGATCAGCCAGGGGGAATTCAGCGCCGTCCTGGCACGGACCGCGCCCGGTGCTACGGTCACCGTGCAATCGGCCGAGCTCGCCGCGCTGCGCGCCGCGCCGCTGCCACGCGCCACCGTGCAGGTCTACACGGCCGGCGCCGCAGCGGCAGCGCTGTTCTGTGCGCTGATCGTGCTGATCTCGCTGATCCTGGACGCCCGCAGCAGAGAACTCACCGACGCGCGCCTCGTCAGCATGGGGGTGTCCGGATCGCAGGTGCAGCGGGTCAGCGCGCTCGAGCTGAGCCCATTCGTGCTGGCGGCTGCCGTCGGCGGCACGATCGCCACGGCGGTGCTCGCCGCCCTGCTCAACCCGGTGCTTAACCTGTCGGATCTGACCGGCAGCACGCAGTCGGCGCAGCTGCAGTCGGGCATCCTGACAACGCTGCTGACGGTCGCCGGACTCGTCATACTCGCGGCGGTCACGATGCTCGGACAGCGAGCTGCAGCCAGGAAGCGCGCGGTCGCCGAGGCATTGCGGGTCAGTCAGTGACCCGCAGGGAGGAGCGGGTTGTGGCCAGTCAGCCGCCAGGCGGTTCGCCCGAGGCCGTGGTCCCGGTCAGTCCGGTGGCCAGCTCAGTGCCGGCCGCCGCGAGCGGTATTGCCGAGCTTGGCCGGGAAGCTGCCGCCGCCGGCGTTCCGCAGGACGCCGATGCGATGATCCTGTGCGACCGGCTGGTCCGCATCTTCGCGACTGACGGCATCGAGGTCCAGGCGCTGCAGGGACTCGACCTGCTCGTCGCAAGGGGCGAGCTGACCGCGATCGTGGGCGCCTCGGGCAGCGGCAAGTCCACGCTCATGAACATCCTGGCCGCGCTCGACGTGCCGACAGCGGGCTCGGTTCGGGTAGCCGGCCACGACCTGACCGCGCTGACCGCGCGGGAACGGACACAGTACCGGCGCAAGGCCGTGGGATTCGTGTGGCAGCAGAGCGAGCGCAATCTGCTGCCCTACCTGACCGCGTGGCAGAACGTGCTGATGCCGATGCAGTTCTGCGCCGTGCCCAGGAAGGCTCGCTGGCGACGGGCTGGCGAGCTGCTTGACCTGTTCGGGGTGACCTCGTGCGCGGACCGGACCCCGGCCATGATGTCGGGCGGAGAGCAGCAGCGCGTCGCAATCGCCACCGCGATGGCGAACGAGCCCGCGGTGCTGCTCGCGGACGAGCCGACCGGCGAGCTCGACAGTGAGACCGCCGGCATCGTCTTCGACGCCCTGAGCACCGCGAACTCCGAGCTCGGGGTCACCATCCTGGTAGTGACACACGACCCGATGCTGTCCGGAAAGGTGCGCCGGACCGTGGCCATCAGGGACGGCCGCACCAGCAGCGAGATCCTGCGCAGCCACGACGCAGACGTGGCCGACACGCCGGCGCACCCGATCGAGTACGCGCTGGTGGACCGGGCGGGCCGGGTACAGCTGCCGCGCGACATGCTCGACGCGCTGCGCATCAGGGAGCGGGTCCGACTCGAGGCCGAGCCCGATCACATCGGCGTCTGGCCAGACACCGAAGAGCAGCGACGGGGTTAGCGGAACGGCGCGGGCTGCTGGCTGATCAGGTACCGATAGCCGCAGATGACAGCGTCGAAGGCGTGCTCGCCCCACGGGCGGGGCGCGAGCGGCCCGGTTACCACACCCGCGTCGGCGTGCCGATCGTGCACGGCGGCGATGTCTTCTGTGGCCGGAAGCTGCACGTAGACGGTGACTCCCGCGCCGCGGTGGAGCCGCGACACGGCGGGCAGGAACTCCTCGGCCGCGGTGCCCAGCATCACCTCGGCGTCGCCGAGGGCCACGCAGGCCAGCTGGTCGTCGGAGTCACGCGGCGTCGCGAACACCAGCCGCCAGCCGAGCCGTTCCGTCATGAAGTCGGCCGCCGCATACGGATCGTCGCAGGCTAGGAAGACTGACAGCACGGCCCGGACGCTATCGGATCAGTCGGACACCCGCCAGTGGACAGGCAGGCCGTGCGCGGGCGCCGATCCAAGCACCCGGCGCTGCTCACCCGGCCAGGTCGTCAGCGTCACCCGGCAGCCGCCCGCGGCCGACTGCTCGAAGTACAGGTAGGCGAACCGAGCCTGCGGCGTCGCTGCTGCGCCCAGACCGCCAACCCCGGCCACGAGCTCGGCGCGCTCCGCCCGACTGAGGTACTGCCGGAAGATCGAGTGCCAGAGCACCGTCCAGGTGCCGACCTCCAGCCTCGTCCCCGCCACCGTGGTTGACGCGCGCTCGGCCCGAAGCTCGGCTGGCACCTGCGCGGCAATCCGGACGGCGCCCCGTAGCCTGTCGAGCCGCTCGGTCTGATCGGGCCATACGTACGCAGTGAGTCGCAGCCTGCCATCCTCGGTGAGCGGATCAACCGGCGCGATATCGCCGCCGATGCGCTCGACCACCTCGATCCGGCTCTCTGGCGGGGCGGTGCCGTGCCAGCCATCGGCCAGTACTACCGGAGAGTTCGCGTCGCCATAGCTGCCCGCCGGTCCCGGCACGTGGAACCAGTCGGCCCGCAGGTTCAGCCCAGCGCTCGCGCCGACCTCCACCAGGCGGATCGGCAGGCTGGCCTCGGCCGCGATGTGCCGGAGCCCGCCGAGCAGCGCCGCCGCCCTGCCTACCTCGTTCGTCTGCGGCGGATGGCCGAGCCAGGAACGCACCTCGGCATGATGCTCGGCCAGCACCCACTGGAACGCTGCCCACGCCCGCGGGCTGCCCGGCTCCTGCTCAGGAGTGCCTCCCGTGCTGGGATAGAAGGCCGCCAGTTCCGGCGCGCGCCCGGACAGCACTTGGGCGTGCACGCCGCCGAGCAGGCGGAGCGCGACGCCGCTGGCCAATCGGTCGTCGAGGTAGCCGTCGAGGACGCGAGCCGTCGGACCGCCGGACTGCAGGTCGTCGGCGAGGTGCAGCAGCAAGTCACCGTAGAGTCCGCTGCCCAGGTCGCGGCAGGCGACGGCTTGCAGCCGCAGCAGCCGTGTGGTGCCCGCCCGCGCATTGCGGTCGGCAGGGTCCTCGGCCGGGTGCACTGTGAAACTCTACGTCCGGCGGCGGTGTCGGACAGGCTCAGCAGGTGCCTCGTCCCCCACCTGCGGTGCATTCGGTGATCGATCCAGGGCTGGGCCGACAGCACCGCTTCACCTCGACACCCAACGCTTCATGCTAGGGAACGGCCCGTCAGCTAGCCGGCCTTGAGCCGCTGGCCGCCGTCGACGGGCAGCGCCACCCCGGTGATGAACGCCGCCTGCGGGGATGCAAGGAATAGCGCGGCTTGCGCCACGTCCCAGCCCGTTCCCATCTTGCCGAGCGGAACCCTGGAGTCCCGGAGCGCGATCACCTGCTCCCGGCTCAGCCCGTCCCGGCCAACCCGTGGCTCGATCGCCATGGGAGTGTTCATGAGTCCGGGCAGGATGCAGTTGACCCGGATGCCGTACCGGGCGTACGTGATCGCCAGGTTCTCCGTGAGCGCGATGACGCCGGCCTTGGATGTCTTGTACGCGATGTTCGGGTAGTCGACGACCGCCGCGATCGACGAGATGTTGACGACCACGCCTGACTGCTGAGCCTGCATGACCGCGAGCGCGTGCTTGCACGTCAGCACCATGCCACGCAGGTTGGTGGAGGTCACCAGGTCGAACGCTTCACTGGTGCAGTCGGCGACGGGGCCGTCGCCGGCCGCGAGGCTGACTCCCACGTTGTTGTGCAGGATGTCGATGCGGCCTAGTCGGTCGACCGTCGCTGTGACGAATCGCTCGATGTCCCGCTCCGACGTGATGTCGGCCGCCAGCGCCAGAGCGGTGCCACCTTCCACCCCGATGGCGCGCACCGTGGCCTGCGCAGCGTCGAGGTCGCGGTCCACGGCCACCACGCGCGCGCCCTCACGGGCGAACAGCAAGGCCGTGGCCCGGCCGTTGCCGATGGTCTGGCCGGGCGTCTGGCCCGCGCCGACCACGACCGCCACCTTGCCCGCCAGGAGCGCGCGCCCGGTCGCTGGGTAGCCCGCTGTCGCCACGTTCCCTCGCTTGTACGCCGGCCGGCCTGCTTAGCTGCGGCAGTCGAGGACACAGAACCGGGCCCCTCCGAGTATGAGTCGGAGGGGCCCGGCCTGCCGCACCTCGCTTAGCCGCCGATTGCTCGGCGCCGCCGCTCGGCGCGACCTGGGGGCACAGCGGAATCCGGTGGCAAGTCGCGGTTACCCGGCGCTATGCCGTCCGCGGATTGCTCCGGGGCGGAATCCGTCATGACCGTGAGAGAGTTTGTACTGCCAACAGCCCGGTCTGCGCAAGCGGTTCTGGCGAAGCATTTCAAGATTTTCTTGAGTGCTGATCTGCGGGGCGCTGACAATTCCGGCGAGATCTTAACGATTCACCACGGACCGGCGCGAATGATTCGAGGCCGCCCGGGCGGCGGCTGGCCTCGGCTAGGTAGGTTCCCAGACAGCCGTGAGGCCCCCACATGTATGAGATGCAGGGGCCTCACGTAGCCCAGCCATAGCCTCTGACCTGCCGATTGCTCGACCGGCGTCCGCTGCGGCTAAGCCGCCTCCTAAACCTGCTAGCCAGTACAAGATCCGGTCGCCCGAGTCTCGCAGCTACCCTCTGAGTTGCCTCTCAGGTGGCCCGCCGTTTAGGTGGTGAAAGAATTTCTACTGCCTCCGCTGCCTGCTCCGCAAGGGGTTTCTGCTAACCCTTTCAAGATTCTTTTTTCTCTCCACAAGAAATCGCCCGTTATCCTCCGCCGAGACCCCTTATCCACCAAGTATCCACAAGGATGTACACAAGCTGGGGGTAGCGCTCGCGTCGGTGAGCCCGCACGTGGCAACGCGAGCGCAGGAGCCGCCCCCAGATACGCTCGGAGCATTGACGCGCTGACGGTGGCTAGCTTCAACCTGCACGGCGGTTCAGACGCGCACGGCAAGCCGTACGAGGTGCCGGCAGCCGTCGGCGCCCTCGACGCGGCCGTCATCTGCCTGCAGGAGGACCGGACACCGGCCGGATGGGCGGTGCGGGCCGGACATGACCCCGTCGCCGTGACCGGCCGGGCGCTTGCTGTGGCCGTGCACCGGGCGGAGCTGGGCGTGCCGCAAGGCCGGTCGCACGTCGGCGCCTTCGCGAACGGCGGCTCAGGCCGGCTGTGCCTCTCGGTTCTGACGGCCCTGCCGGTGGTCGGCTACGAGGTCGTCGCCCTGGGCCGCGGACCGGGTGACTTGATTCCTCGGGTGGCGCAGGTGGTGATCCTGCAGTCGCCAGCCGGGGGCTTGCTGCGGCTGGTCAATTGCCATCTGACCTTCTCGGTGGTCAGCCCTCTGCAGCTGCGGAGACTCTGGCGCCTGCTGCGTTCCGATCCGGTCCCCACCGTGATCGCCGGAGACTTCAACATGCCCGGCCTGGTCGCGCGGCGGTTCCCGGGACTGACCGAGCTCGTACGGGGCGCGACCTTTCCGGCTCACCAGCCCGTCGTGCAGCTCGACCACGTGCTGGTGAGCAGCGGCATCCAGGCCAGGCCAGGGACGGTGCTCCCGGCTGCAGGCTCCGATCATCGTCCGGTCCGCGCCCAACTCCTCGGTGTCAGCGGCTGGTGACGGGCCCAAGCGCCCGGCTGTGCGTGCATTCGGCGGCTCAGCGCGGCGGGCGCGTCGCTATGGGAGTCGTGTCCTCTTCGGCGGCCTGGATGTCGTCGGCAGTGGCCGTCGCGGTGGCGCCCGCTGGCACCCGATAAGTCTCCGAGGCCGCGGCGGGCCGCTGTCCCGGCACGGCCGGCCGGTGCTCCGGGATCGGCATCAGCTGCCGTCCGCCCTCCATCGCCTGGAAGCTTCCGCCGCGAACCTCCGTACGCAGGTCCGTGCTATAACGTCCCCTGGTCGGATGCGCGTTCGCCCAGAAGACCATACCGAGCCAGGTGACCAGGCATATCGCGATCACGATGGGTAGCACGATGTCCGTGAGCCCGTTACCCGTCATGGCAGACCACCCCCAGTGGCGCCATACCCACGGGGCGCGCGGCATACCAGCAGGCACAGGAGCATCACAAGCACAGCGGGCAGCACAACGGCTGGGACAAAAGGTGCCAAAGGAGCGCTAGTCGGCCGCTGCGACAGCCACATGCGGTGCGGCCGGAACTTCGCCGCCGGAACCCTGGCTGGGCGGTGCCCGCCTCGTAGGCTGCGAGGGCCTGGGGCGTCAGCTAACGCCGTAGCGCGTCGGTGCTACGGCCGAGCGATGACCTGGAAGGTCTGCAGGCTTGGGTCGGCTGCATAGGCGATCCGGCCGCCGTCAGCTGCCACCTCGCGCAGCGCCTCGACGGCCGCTGCGGTGATGAGCTCACCCGGGGCCAGCACCGGCACACCAGGCGGATACGGCGCGATCAGCTCCGCACTGACCCGCCCGACCGCAGCGGCCGCGGGCACCGTTTCGTTCGGGGCGAAGAACGCCTCCCGCGGCGCGAGCACAGGCTCCGGTTCCACCGTCCAGGACGCCGCGGCCACGGGCCGGCGCGGCTGCCCGCGGTGCCGCTCGATCGCCGCGATCAGCACGTCGATGAACGTGGCGAGCTGGTCCTCGCTGTCGGCAATCGCCGGGATCGGCACGATGGTGTCCCGGTCGGCCATCTCGACCGCCATACCTGCTGCGATGATGTCGGCCTCGACCCGGATGCCGTGCGCGCCCGCGCCCGCCAGCAGCACGACCAGTTTCGTCGGCTCGACGCCAGGCCCCGCCAGGACGTCTACGCCCGGCACTTCCCGCAGCCGCTTGCGCGCCGCGGCGACGCCACGGATCAGCCGACCGCACAGCCACTGGCCGTCTGCGGCGAGCAAGGCCCTGACCGCGTCGATACTGGCCATGATCGACCCCGCCGGGCTGGTCGTGTGTGTGGCGTCGAACGCCCGTTCCAGCCGCGCTGCGTCCAGCAGCTGCGTCCTGGCGAGCACGAGCGCGCCCTGGGTGTAGGCCGGCAGCGCCTTGTGCGCGCTGGTCACCATGGCGTCTGCCCCGGCCGCGATGGCGTGTGGCGGCAGGTTGGGATGAAAGCCGAGGTGGGCAGCCCACGCTGCGTCCACGATCAGCGGGACGCCTGCCTCGTGGGCGGCCGCCGCGTGCCCGGCGAGATCGCTGATCGTCCCCACGTACGTGGGGTCGCCGAGGAATACCGCGCACGCGGCCGGGTGCGCGGCGAGCGCATCCCGCACAGTGTCGACCGCGACGCCAGCCGGCAGCCCGGAGCTGGCATCGACCTCCGGCCGGACCCAGACCGGCCGGAGGTCGGCGAGGACCAGGCCGAGGAGCAATGACCGGTGCAGGGTCCGGTTGATGATCACCTCTTGCCCTGGCTGACCCACGGCGAGCGCGAGCGCCTGGTTGCCGTGCGTTGATCCGGCGACCGAGAACCGGCACCAGTCCGCGCCCCACAGGGCCGCGGCCCGGCCCTCGGCCTCGACCCGGAGGGTGTCGGCGTGCTTGATGGTGTCGAGGCCACCGTAGAACGGCGCGTCTCCGGCGATCACGGCGCCGACTAGGTCCTGCCGCTGTTTGTGACCGGGCACGCACATCGGTAGCAGGTCGCCAGCGTCAACGCGGCCGGTGAAGCTCAGCCACGCGTCGAGCAGCGGCGCGTCTGCGCGCAGTCCGCGCGGGTCACGGGGGTCGCCCGGTGGTTCAAGCACCCGCCTAGTGTGCCGGATACCGCCGGGAACTTCGGCCACGGTGATCCTGGCCGGCTTGCCCCCGTGGCAGCGGCTGATCGGAGCCGGCTGACCAGTTCTGGATTACAGCACCCGCCGTCACCTGCCCGCCTCGCGGGCGCGCGTGCCGCGCACCCGGTTGGCACTCGTCGTCGCAGTACAGTCGCAGCGTGCAGTTCGAGGCACGGTTGCGCGAGGGACTCCGCGACGGCACCATTACGGTCGCGTTCCGGCGCTGGCGCCGCGCCCAGGTGGTGGCCGGCCACCGGTACCGGACCGGCGACGGCCTCGTTGTGGCAGAGTCGGTGGACACGATCGCTCCGGCCGACATCACCCCGGGGCTTGCGAGGGACGCGGGGTTCGCCACCGTCGAGGCGGCCGTCGCGGACCTGCGCGGTGACCCGCACCTGCCGTTGTACTGCATCCGGTTCCGTCCGGTCGCCGATCTTGACCCGCGCGACCAGCTGGCCGGCACCGTGGACCTGTCGGATGACGACGTGCGGGCCATCAGCAAGCGGCTCGCCCGGATGGACGAGGCGAGCAAGCGCGGGCCCTGGACGATCGCGGTGCTCGAGCAGATCGCCAGCCAGCCGGCCGTGTCCTCGGCCCTGCTGGCCCCTGAACTCAACTGGGACCGGCCGGACTACAAGCTGCACGTGCGGCGGCTGAAGGCGCTCGGGCTGACGATCAGCCTCGACGTGGGCTACCGAATCTCACCGCGTGGCGCGGCATACCTAGCAAGACGCACCGAGTCTCAGTAACGCACCGGAGCTCTAATAGCCAGCCGCCGGATCCACCAGGCCGAGCAGCGGCTGGCCGGCCGCGAACCTGGAGACGTTGTCGCTGATCCGGCGCGCGAACTCGACGTCGGAAAGCTCGGCCGGGTCGGCGGTGTGCGGCGTGATGATGCACCGCTGCTGTGCCCACAGTGGATGTCCGTCCGGGAGCGGCTCGGGATCGGTGACGTCGAGCGCCGCGCCGGCGATACTCCCGGCCGCGAGCGCGGCCACCAGCGCATCGGTGTCTACGTGACGGCCACGCGCCACGTTGACGAGCCATGCGTCCGCCCGCATCGCGGCAAGCTGCTCCGCGCCGATGATCCGCTCCGTCTCGGGTGTGAGCGCCAGCGCGAGGAACACCACCTTCGCATCCGGCAGCGCACCGGCGAGCCCGCTGGAGGATACGGTGTGCGCGGCACCCGGTACCGGCTCGGCGCCACGTCGCACGACCGTCGCAGCGACCCGGAACGGCGCGAGCAACTGCAGCAGGCTAGCGGTGATTCCGCCGCCGCCGAGGATCGTCACCCGCTCGTCGAACAGGGAGTCACCACCCGGTTTCCCCCACGAACGCGCCGTGATGCGCTTAGGTAGCTGACGCAGGCCAGCGAGAGCCAGCATGAGGGCATGCTCGGCGACCTGGTCGGCGTAGACACCCTTCGCCGACGTCCAGACGCGGTCAGGATCGAGCAGCCCGGCTGCCGCTGTGCTCTCGATGCCGGCCGACGACAACTGCACCCAGCGCGCGCCCGTCGTGGCGAGCGCGGCCCGCAGTCCGGCTGTGTCTCGCGGCGCGAGCCAGACAAGGGCATCAGCGGCCGAGTCGGGGCCCGCGGCAACGCCGCCTGCGGCACGTACGGCATTCTCGGCCAGCGCGTTGCTGCCGGGCCCGATCGCCACGCGCGACGCTGTCACGGGTAGTGACCTTAGCCCCAGTCTCGGCCCCTCTGCCGGGCCGGCCCGGCTTGACGCGGCCTGGCGCAGGTGCCGCAACGGCATGCGCGCCGCACGGCCCCTCGTCGGCCGCGCGGGGCTGCCGCGCGCCTACGAGACAGCGGTCACGGGAGTCGCCTCGCCCTCGGCTTGGACGGACCGCCTGGCTAGCAGGAAGTACGTCAGCGCGCCGACAAACAGGCCGATGAACACGCTGAAGTCCGACCCGATCGTGCCGCCGATGCGGCTAGCCAGCGGACCGACGTACGGGGAATAGGCATTCAGCCACAGGGCGGCGCACACCATCCCGATGACCTGGGCCACGATGGCCGGCCAGTGGAAGCCGTCCTGGCGGTAGTACCGGCCGCCGCTCCGCTCATTGAGCAGGCCGTCGTGGTCGTAACGATTCCGGCGTAGCCAGCTGTCGACTAGGTAGATGCCGCACCACGGTCCGAGCCACACGATGATGAACAGCAGGAAGTCTGCCAGCAGCGTGTAAAAGTGCGAGGAGAACACGGCATAGCCGGCTATCCCGCCGCAGATGACGGTGTCGATCGCGACGCACTGCAGCCGGTGCAGCCGCGGGAAGATGCTCTGCAGGGTGACGCCCGATGAGTACAGGTCCAGCGTGTTGATCGCGAATAGCTGGAAGATCGCGAAGATCAGGTACGGCCAGATGAACCAGGCAGGGAACCCGGATACCAGGCCGTTCGGCGTGGTCGCGCTCGGCACGCCGGTCGCGATCGCCGCGCCCAGGATTTCCAGCAGCGCGGACGGGATCGCGCCGCCCAGCGTCACCGCCAGCACGATCCGCCCCTTGTCCGTCGTGCGGGGCAGGTACCGGGAGTAGTCGTTGCCGTTCTCCGTCCAGCCGAGGCCACCAGCCGAGATCACCAGCGCCAGGAAGATGGTCAGCGCTCCCCAGCTCGCCCCGTGGGCGGGCACGTGCAGGTTGACCTTCGATGTCGTCAGGCCCGCCATGACGGCGAACAGGACGATGAACGGGACGGCGAGCCAGCGCAACACCCGGAGCACCGCCGCGTGGCCGAGCAGCGGCAAGACGGCTTGGATCGCGACCGCAATGATGATGAAAATAACCTTCGCTGCGGTGCCGGCGGTGAACCCCGCCTTGCTCGTAAGGAGGATCGCGGCGAACACGATCAGCGCAATGCCCTCGATCTCGAACCCGACCTGAGTCACCCAGTTGAAGAGCGACGGCATCTTGTTGCCGCGCGGCCCGAACGGCGCCCGGCTGATGGCGAACGCGGTGGTGCCGGCCTGCGGGCCCTGCACGCTGGCGAGCCCCGTGAGGACGTACGCCACGTTGCCAACCAGGATGACGATGACGGCCTGCGCGAACGACAACCCGAACACCACGATGGCGAGCGCGCCATAGATCACGAATTCCACGTTCCACACGGCGCCTGCCCACATCCAGAACAGGCTGCTTGCCTTGCCCCAGCGCTCGGCGTGCGGTATGTGTTCGATACCGCGCCGCTCGACCGTGGTCACCGCGGGCGCGGCACCGCCGTCCGCCGCCTCAGCACCCGCCGAACTCGCCATGTGCCGGCCTCTCTGGTTGAGTGTCACTGGCCTTGCTAGCTAACGGTCGGAGGTGGCAACCCCCATGCCAGCGGGACCTGCGGAAGAGGCGCCGCTGATCAGCGACGAGAATATCCAGCGGGTCATCATCGGCCCGGTGACCCCCCACAATGCGCCGATCGTACTGGTCGAGTACGACCCGCGATGGCCGAAGCTGTTCGCGCGCGAAGCGTGTCGGATTCGCACCGCCCTGGCCGGGCTGGCGATCCGTGTCGAGCACGTGGGTTCGACCTCCGTGCCAGGCCTGGCCGCCAAGCCGATCATCGACATCATGCTGGTCGTGCCCGACTCGGCGGACGAGCCCGGCTACGTGCCGGCGCTCGAATCGGCAGGGTACGCGCTGCGCATCCGCGAGCCGGACTGGTTCGAGCACCGCTTGCTGAAAGGCCCGGATACCGACATCAACCTGCACGTGTTCACCGCCGGGGCGACAGAGATCGACCGGATGCTGATGTTCCGCGACTGGCTCCGCAGCCACGACGCCGACCGCGATGCCTATCTGGCGGTCAAGCGGGAGCTGGCGCAGCGGACCTGGCGGCACGTGCAGCACTACGCCGACGCGAAGTCGGACATCGTGCGGCAGATCGTCGACCGCGCGACGGCGGGCGCTGACGCCGGACGGCGCGGCCGCGACGCTAGTTGACCCTGCGCTCCCGGCCCGCCCAGTACGACTCGCGCAGCTTGAACTTCTGCAGCTTGCCAGTAGCGGTGCGCGCGAGCGCATCCCGCAACTCAACCGACGTCGGGCACTTGAAGTGCGCGAGGCGAGCCCGACAGTGCTGGATGAGCTCGGCCTCGGTGGCGCCGTCCGGCGTCCGCAGCACGACGAGCGCCTTGATTGTCTCGCCCCACTTCTCGTCGGGCACGCCGATGACCGCCGCCTCCGCCACCGCAGGGTGCTGGTACAGGCAGTCCTCCACCTCGATGGAGCTGACGTTCTCGCCACCGGTGATGATGACGTCCTTCTTGCGGTCCGAGATCACTAGATAGTTCTCGGCATCAATATGGCCGCCGTCGCCCGTGTGGAACCAGCCGTCCGCCAGTGCCGTTGCGGACTCTTCAGGCTGCTCCCAGTAGCCGGAGAACACGACGTTGGACCGCGCCAGCACCTCTCCTTTGGCGTCGGTGCGGATCTGCACGCCGACCGCAGGCACGCCCGCGCGCGACTGCAGCCTCGCTCGCTCGGCCGTCGGCAGGTCATCCCACTCCGCCACGGCCCGGTTGATGGTCAGCAGCGGCGCGGTCTCGGTCAGCCCGTAGATCTGGATGAATTCCCAGCCCAGTTCCGTCTCGACGCGCTCGATGGTCTTTGACGGCGGGGGCGCCCCGGCAACCACGATCCGCAGGGTGGCAGCGCCTGGCACGTCCCGTCCGGCCGCCCGCCGGTCGGCTGCCGCCGTCAGGATGGCGGCGACCACGGCGGGCGCCCCGCACATCAGCGTGACGCCGTGCGCCTCGATGCGACGCAGGATTTCCTCGCCGTCGATCTTGCGCACGACCACCTGCGGGACGCCCATCCCGGTGACCGCGTAGGGCATGCCCCAGCCGTTGCAGTGGAACATCGGCAGCGTGTGCAGGTACACGTCCCGATCGCTGACCGTCGTGTGCCAGCCGAACGTTGCCGCGTTCAGCCAGCAGTTCCGGTGCGTGAGCTGGACACCTTTCGGCCGGGCTGTGGTACCGCTGGTGTAGTTGATGCTCGCCGTCGCGTCCTCATCTGCGGCCCACTCAGCCGGCTGAGCTCCGTTCGGCGCGGCGGCGAAGAGCTCGGCGTCGGCGACACCATCCAGAATGATCTTGTGCTTCGGGCTGACGCCCCGCAGGCTCTCCTCCGACTCGGGGTCGACGAGCAGCGCAGACGACCCGGAATGGTCGAGGATGTAGCCAATCTCGTCGGCGTTGAGCCGGTAGTTCACCGGCACCAAGATCCGGCCGTAGGCGCTGACCCCGTAGTAGGAGATCACGAACTTGGCCGCGTTCGGGCTCACGATCGCCACTCGCTCGCCGTGCTCAATGCCCATCGCGTCGAACGCTAGCGCCATGCCCCGGGCCCGGCTCTCCAGCTCGCGGTAGGTGAGGGAACCCAGCGAGCCCGCTACTCCAGGCTCGTCGACGACGGCAGTCCGGTGCCCGTAGACGGCCGCGCCGCGACTGAGGAAATCCCCGATTGTGAGCGGCACCTTCATGGACGGCTTCCTCTCCGGTGTGGCTGACCCTGATGCCTTCATATCAGGACGCTGGTCCCCACGCACCGGGCAGCTTCTTCGCGGCCCGTTCCCTCCCTCTAGCCTGGCGTCGGTCATGATGGGGCGATGGATCTCCCGGTAATGCCGCCCGTCGCCCCCATGCTGGCCAAGTCGGTCAAGGACATCCCTGCCGGCGCGCTGAGCTACGAGCCGAAGTGGGACGGCTTCCGCTCGGTCGTCTTCCGCGACGGCGCCGACGTGGAGATCGGCAGCCGGAACGAGCGGCCTATGACTAGGTACTTTCCCGAACTCGTCGACGCGCTGCTGGCCAGCCTGCCGGAGCGGTGCGTGGTCGATGGCGAGATCGTGATCCCGGCCTCAGACGGTCGGCGGCTGGACTTCGAGGCGCTGCTGCAGCGCATCCATCCCGCTGACAGCAGGGTGCGCCTGTTGGCTCGGCAGACGCCAGCCTCGTTCGTCGCCTTCGACCTGCTCGCGCTGGGCGACGTGGACTTCACGAGTCAGCCGTTCGAGCGACGACGGGC
>JASHSZ010000070.1 GCA_030040815.1 Streptosporangiaceae bacterium | reverse complement strand
CCGCCTACAGCGTCACAACTCAGGGTCTGTCCACAGTTCAGCCGGCGCCGCAGGCCGGCTGCCGGTTACCCGCTGGCTGGTGTCATGCCGACGTTGGCATACGCGTGATCGCGAGCGCAATGGCACGGCTGACAAATTTCGCCTGGCGAAAGGGTGACTGCAGCCGCCGTACCTAAGCGACGAGTCAGCCCAAACCGGGCTCGCTGCCATGACGCCAGCAAACCCGGCGATAACGGCTCAGGCTGACGCGGGCAGCCAGCCCCACGGATGCGTGCCCCAGCCAGGCGAGAACTCCTCGCCTGCCCTGAGCGTGTACACCGGGGCCAGCCCGTAACCGCCGCGGAACTGGAGGCCGGTGGTGTCGGTGAACAAAAAGTCGCCCTCGGCCACGTCCAGGATGGTGATGTCCGCGTCGCGGCCGACCGCTAGCGCGCCGATTGCGTCGCCGAGCCCCAGCGCCGCGGCCGCGCTGGACGTGGTGGCCCTGATCACCTCGGGGAGGGTATAGCCGACGGACATGAACTTGGCCATGCACTCCAGCAGGCTGTGGAACGTCTGCCCGAGCGCGGTCAGGTCGCTGCTGATGGTGTCCGGGTACAGGCCGATGTCGGCCTGGCGCCTGGCCACCTCGATGCCGAAGTTGCCGCGGCCAAGCGCTGAGTCCAGCACGACCCCGTTGGCGCGCGCTTCGGCGACCTCGGGGTAGGGCTGGCCGGACGGGTCGAGGACACGACCGGCGTTCGGCGTGCACAGGTGGGTGAGAATGTCGCCCGGCTCGAACGTCTTGAGCAGGAACCGGGTCAGCTCCCCGCGCCGCGTCGTCGCCGCCGCGTCCTTGGCGGTGAAGTCCCCGATGTGCACCATCAGCGGGACGCCGAGGTCCTTGGCGGCCGCCTTGGCCGTCGTGATGATGTCCTCGCCGATCTCGCCGAAAGCCGGGCCCACGATACGCAGCTTGACCCCGGCGATGAGGCCAGGGTTGTGCTCGGCAGCCTTCGCCAGGGCGTCCCTGTTGATGTCGTCGAGCGAGTTCACGTCCGCCGGGCCCGGCATGGTGTGCGCGTAGCTGCCGACGTTAACCATGGTGATCACCCTCGTCTTGGCGTTCGGCAGGATATAGGCCGGGAATACGCCGAGGTTGGCCACGCCGACTGACCCGCAGTCGGAGACCGTGGTCACGCCGGAGTAGACCCCGATGGCGTCTGGGTCGCAGCTGCCCATGCCCACGCCTTCGGTGATGGCGCCGTTCGCTACGTGGGTGTGCATGTCGATGAGCCCCGGCACGACGTGCCGGCCCGGGCCGCGGACCTCCAGCACCCTGGCAGCTTCGGCAGCAGGGATGTCGGCGGCAATCCGGCTGATCTTGCCGTCGGCGATGGCGATGTCCAGCGTCCCGTCCAGGCCCTGGCCCGGGTCCAGTACATGGCCGCCCTTGATCAGCAGGTCGTAGGTCACGTCAGTCACCCCTTGCGTCACTTGCCCCAGAGTTGCTTGCTGGCCAGGGCCGCGCCCTCGGCCATTGCCCTGAGCTTGGCCCAGACGATTTCCTCGTGACCGACCCGCGATCCGATGCCGCAGTCGGTGCCGGCCTGCACGTTCTCCCGGCCGACGACGCTGGCGTAGTTGACCAGCCGCTCCGCGACGAGGCCGGGGGCCTCGACCAGGTCGGTGGCGTGCGAGATGACACCCGGCACCAGGATCTTGCCGTCCGGCAGCTTGACGTCGCCCCAGACCTTCCACTCGTGGGCGTGCCGGACGTTGCCGGCCTCCACCGAGTAAGCCTGCGCGTTGATCTTCAGCAGCAGGTCCGCAATGTCCTTGAGGTCGATGTCGGACACGTGCGGCCGATGTCCGGAGCCCCAGCACACGTGGAACCTGATCTGGTCCTCTGGCAGCCCGGCCAGCGCGTGATTGATGATCTCGACGCAGGACTCCAGGTACTGCCGGTACCGCGGCACGTCCCAGTCCGGGTAGAACTGCCACGAGGTTGCGAACTCCGGCTCGTCGATCTGCACGATGAACCCGGCGTCGGTCACCGCCTTGTACTCCTCGTGGACCACCTCGGCGACCGCGGTCATGTACTCCTGTTCCGAGGCGTAGTACTCGTTGCGCGCTCCGGCGCCGAGGCTCAGCGGTCCCAGCGCCGCCACGAAGCCCTCTACCTGGCTGTCCTTGCCGGCCAGCGCCTTGCGCAGCGCGTCGATATCCGCCTGGATCGCCGCGTGCCCGGTGTAGGCCACCGGCCCGGTGGCCACCCGCTCGGTCGTTGGCTCCGGCGGCCGGCCCGGCTTGAAGTACCCCGGCCGCACCGGTCCGCCCGAGCCCTGAAACCAGAGTCCGGAGTCGTAGAACCCCGGAAACAGCCGCCGCTCGCGGCCGCCCACGCCATCGCGCTTGGGCGGCTTGGCCGGGTCGATCGGCAGCACCTCCCAGCCCGTCACGCGCTGGTGGATGTACCCGGCATACGAGCCGCCGCCGGCCGCCTTGACGTACTCACCGTCGTTGATCACGTCGACGCCGCAGTCGAGCTGCCGGTCCACCACGTACTGCACCGCGTTCGGCAGCTCCGCGGCTACCTCCGCCGTGACCACCGGGCCTTGCTGTAGCAGCGCGTCGAACTCGGCGGGCCGCGGCAGGTTCCCACCGTGCGTGGACCGGATCGCTTCGGTGCTGTGCCTCATCTGTGTCGTCCTCTCGCTGGCTTAGGCGGCGCGCCGGGTGAACTTCTGAATCTGGTGAGCTGCGGCCTCGTCGGGATCTACGGCATTGGCCCTAACCCCGAAGGTGTACGACACCTCGCATACATACAGGTCGCCACGGGAGTCGACGGCGATGCCGTGCGGCGCGATGAAGTTGCCCGGTGCGGTCCGGCTGACGGTGCTCGCGCCCCACCGGGCCACGATGAAGCCGTCGCGGTCGAAGATGGTGACCCGGCCGGGACGGTCTTCCCGCATGAATCCGTGCGTGAACGAGCCCTTGCCGCGCGGGCGCCACAGTTCGGCGACATAGCCATAGCCGTCGGCGTCGACGGCGACGTGACACGGCCGCTGCACGTCCGTCCACTCCGTCAGGTATCGGCCGCCCTCGTCGAAGACCTGGATGCGGTCGTTCTCCCGGTCGCACACGAGCACCCGGTCCTCGCGGTCCACCGCGATGCCGTGCGGCAGGTGGAACTGGCCGGCGCCGATCCCGACCTCGCCCCAAGAGGTGATCAGCTCCCCGTCCGGAGCGAACACGTGCACCCGGCAGTTGCCGTAGCCGTCGGAGACGTAGATGCGCCCGGCCGAGTTGATGGCCAGGTTGGTGCAGCCATTGAACGGCGGGCCCGGCCGCTCTACCGTCTCCACGTTGTGCACGATGAAGCCGCCGCCCTGCCGGTGCCCGGTGTCCGACGGCTCGCCCGGATGGCCGAGCGTGAGCAGCAGCTTGCCGTCCGGGGAGAACTTGCGCACCGAATGGTCGCCGTTGTCGACGGTCCAGACCGAGTCGTCCGGGCCGATCGTCAGGCCGTGCGGGTTGGTGAAGTGCTCGCCGCCCCAGGCCGTCAGGAACGTGCCGTCCCGCTCGTATACCAGCACGTTGGAGTCGTACCTCGTCAGCAGGTACACCCTGTCTTCCGAGTCGGTGTCTACCGCTGACACGTCTTTATGCTGAAGGCCGGGGGGCAGCCTTTCCCACTGCGCATCGACGTCAAAGGAGAAGTCGGCGGCTTGCGGCGCCGTCGTGTCACCTCGCACGATCCCATCCTTCCGCTAGCACGCTAATCCGCTACTCGGTTGCAAGCTCGCCCGCGGCACGCTCGGTGGTGGACCGCGGCGCCATCGCCTCGATCTCCGTGACCACGTTGATCAGCGCGGGCCCTCTGCTCGCCAGCGCCTTCTCCAGCGCCGGCTCGAAGTCAGCCGCCTTCTTGACGGTGAGCCCGAGCACGCCCATGGACTCCGCCACGGCCGCGAAGTCGGTGTCACGGAAGTGCCACAGCTCAGCGTGCCGGCCGTGCAGGGTGCCGCCGTACACCTTGCTGTACGGATGGATTTCCTGGTTGAGCGAGCGGTTGTTGTTGACCACGATGACCGCCGGGATCTTCCACCGAGCCGCCGTTTCGAGCTCACCGACGTGGTACCAGAGCCCGCCGTCGCCGGTCCAGAGGATCACCGGCCGGTCCGGCTGGGCCACCTGTGCGCCGAGCGCGGCCGGCAGACCCCAGCCCAGCGACCCAGCGGCGCGGATGTAGCCCTGGCTGGGGCTGGTCAGGTCGACCATGCCGCCCGTCCACATCCCGGAGTGCCCGGTGTCGGAGACGAGCAGCGCGTCGCCCGGCAGGTGCCGGGTAAGCTCCGCCGCCAGCCGCTCCGGCCGGATCGGCTCTGCGTCCGAGGCCATCAGCTCGGCGTAGCGGTCACGCCACTGCCGGACGATGTCCTGCGCCCGCGCCGCCCAGGCCAGCCGGCCGGCGCTGACGTCCTGGCCAGCGGTCGCCGCGAGGTCTGCGAGCCCCAGCTTCGCATCGGTCACCAAGCCCAGGGTGTCGGGGTAGTGCCGACCGAGTTCATTCGGGTCGATGTCCAGCTGGATGACCTTCGTGCTGAGCGGCGGGATCTGCCAGTTGAGCGTGACCTGGTTGCCGGTCTTGCTGCCGACGTAGAGCACGAGGTCAGCCTCGAGCAGCACCTGGTTGGCGCTCGCCCTGGCGTACACGCCCGGCACGCCGACGTTCAGCGGATGGTCACCGGCCAGCTGGTCCTTCGCGTTGAGCGAGGTGGCAACGGGAATGTTCAGGCGCTCGGCGAGAGCGCGCAGCTCGGCGCTCGCGCCGGAGGCCCGCACCCCGCCGCCCGCCACGATCACCGGACGGCTGGCGGCGGCCAGCAGCCGGTTCGCCGCGGCGATCGCGTCAGCGGGCGCACGCGTCCGGTGCGCGGGCACCGCAACCGGGTGCGCCGCGGGCACCGCGACGTCGACCTCGCCGTCCTCGACGTCCTCGCCGGAGTGACCGAAGACCTCCAGGTGGGTCGGACCCGGCTGGCCCGCGACCGACACCGAGAACGCCGACGCGAGCAGGTCCGGCAGCCGCCCGGCATCGGTCACCTGCGCGCTGAACTTGGTGACGGGCTTGAACAGCGGGAAGTCCTCAATCTCCTGGTAATAATTCCGGCCGCGGCTCCAGTTGTAGGGGCCGCCGGCCAGCGCCACCACCGGAGAGCAGCCAAGGAACGGGTCGCGCAGGCCGGCCGCCAGGTTGGCGGCACCGACGGTCTGCGCCATGCACACGCCGGGCCGTCCCGACGCGCGCGCATAACCGTCCGCCATGTACACCGCGGCCTTCTCACCGTGGGTCAGGATCCGGCTGATGCTGGTGCGTACCTCCATCTCGTACAGCGTCTTGCTGAGGATGGTCGGGACGAAGAACACCGCGGTGACCCCGTAGGCCTCAAGGGTGCGGGCCAGGTATTCTGCGCCGCTCGTCTTCGTGATTGTCATGTCGTTTTCTCTTCTCCTGCGCAGATATCCGGAACGGCGTCGTGGGTGGTGGCTCTGGTCAGCTGCGCAGCGGCCGAAACCTGGGCAGAAAGGCTCCTTGGCCGGTGTCCTGGAAGACAACCTCGACCGGCAGGCCGACGGCTAGGTCCGCGCCGTGCGCCTCGACGATGTTGGTCATCACCCGCGGGCCCTCGTCGAGCTCGACGTAGGCCAGCACGAACGGCGGGCAGCCCTGGTAGGCACCCTCACCACGGTGGTTGACGGTGTAGCTGTAGATGGACCCCCGACCGGACACCTCGAGCCACTCGGTGCGCAGGCTCGAGCAGTCCGGGCAGATGGCGCGCGGGTACCAGATCAGGCTGTCGCAGTCCAGGCACCGCTTCACGAGCAGCCGGCCGGCCGCGGTCGCCGCCCAGAACTGCATCGTCTCCGGGTTGACCGCTGGCGGCGGCACGGGCAGGGCCGGCGTGGTCATGCGTCCTCCCGGCCCAAGATGAGCGTCGCCGCGGCCGACCGGGTGCCCAGCGACCCGCCGTTCCCATTGACGAGGGCGATCTCGCAGTCCGGCACCTGCACAGGCGCGTTGGCCTCGCCGCGGAGCTGGCGGACCGCCTCGATGACCTTGGTCATGCCGCCCCGGTTCACCGGATGGTTATTGCACAGCCCGCCGCCGTCGGTGTTGAACGGCAGCCTGCCGTGCGGCGCGAGCAGCGAACCGTCTGCCACGAACGCACCGCCCTTGCCCTTCTCGCAGAATCCGAGGTCCTCGATCGTCTGCAGCACGGTGATCGTGAACGAGTCGTAGATCGAGGCGTAGTCGACATCCCCCGGCGTCACCCCGGCCTCGGTGAACGCGCGCGGCCCCGACCACACCGCGCCCGTGTAGGTCAGGTCGATGCGGCCGCCCGCAGTCAGCTTCGGCGACTCACCGTGGCCAAGCACCTTGACGGTCTGCCGGGGCAAGTCGGCCGCCACCTCCGGTGCGACGACGACGAGCGCGCCGCCGCCGTCGCTGATCACGCAGCAATCAAGCCGGTGCAGCGGGTCGCTGATCATCGGCGAGTCCAGTACCTCCTCGACGGTCACCGGCTTAGGCAGCATGGCGTGCGGATTGTGCTGGGCGTGCTGTGACGCGGCGACCTTGATCTCCGCGAGTTGCGCGCTCGTGGTGCCGTACTCATACATGTGCCGGCGGGCTGCCAGCGCGTACATCGACACCGTCGTGGGCCCGAACGGCTGCTCGAACCCCGCCTCGGGTGCCAGCGCCGACAGCGCCGACCGCGGCACCGGCTGCGACCGGGGCAGGCCTGCGAGCGTGACGAGCGCGATCCGGCACTTGCCCGCCGCGATGGCCGCGGCGGCGTGCCCGACGTGGGCTACGTAGGACGACCCGCCGGTCTCGGTTGAGTCCGCGTACCGGAGCTTGGCCAGGCCGAGATAGTCGGCCATGGAGACCGGGCCGAAGCCCGGCGCGTCGCTCGCACAGAAATACCCATCGACGTCGCTCAGCGCCAGTCCCGCATCGGCCAGCGCGCCGACGGCCACCTCGGCGTGCACCTGGGCTATCGACTTATCCGGTATCTTCCGCTCGGGGTGCTCGTACGCACCGGCAATGTATGCCTGGCCGCGGATGGTCACGCGCCGCTCCCGGCGATGGCCTTGCCGGCGTCCGGCGCGTGCTGGCCGACATAGCTCGCGACCAGGAGGGACGGGTCCCGCATCAGCCGCTCGCCGGTCTCGTGCAGGACAATGTCGCCGTGCGAAAGCACGTAGCAGCGGTCGGCGATCTCCGTCGCGAGCTGGACGTGCTGCTCGACCAGGAGAACGGCGCAGCCACTGTCCTGGGCGTATGTGCGCACCACCGGCAGTAGCCGCTCGACGAGCAGCGGCGCCAGTCCGAGGCTCAGCTCATCAAGCAGCAACACCTTCGGGCGCCGCCCGAGGGCACGCCCGACCGCGAGCATCTGCTGCTCCCCGCCGGACAGTAGCCCTGCGCGGCGGTCCCTTAGCGGCTCAAGCGCCGGAAAGTACTCGTACACCACCGCCGGATCGATGTGCTCACCGCGGTAGCCCAGCCGAAAGTGCTCGGCCACGGTGAGGCCGAAGAAGATCCCGCGGCCCTCAGGCACGTGCGCGATCCCGGCTCGGGCACGCAGGGTTGGTGATTGCTTGGCCAGATCGGTGCCGCCAAAACGGACGGTGCCGTGGCTCGGGCGGATGATGCCGGAGATGACCCGAAGCGTTGTGGTCTTGCCCGCACCGTTCGGCCCGAACAGCGCTACCACCTCGCCGCTGCCCACTGTGATGCTGATGTTCCTGATGACCTCGGCGCCTGCGTAGCCCGCGGACACGTTGTCGACGCTCAGGACCTCCTCGCTCA
>JASHSZ010000069.1 GCA_030040815.1 Streptosporangiaceae bacterium | reverse complement strand
ATGGTCGGCTGGTGCTCGGTCGCGCCGAAGTCCACCTACCGCGCCTGCTGGACGACGGGCTCAGCGCCTGGACCCCTTCGCGCCCGTCGATCCGATGGCACGGACGGCTATCGCTTTGCTGGCGGCCAGTAGCCGACGACTGCGGCGGCTACGCAGGCGGCGGCGCCGAGGCCGAGTGCGTATCGCGGTCCGGCCAGGTCGGACAGTGCACCGATGATGGGTGCGCCGATCAGGGTGCTGCCGATCAGGCCGGTCGCCGACAGGGCGGTTACCCGGCCGCGGTAGTCGGGCTCAGAGGCGAGCTGGATGGTGGAGTTGCTCGTGGTGAGGAATGCGATGCTGGCCGCTCCAGCGAGGACGCAGGCGCCTATGGCAGTCGCCAGTGTCGGCGCGATGGCGACGAAGCCGACCGATAGCGCGTAGATGACCGAGGCTAGGGCGAGCCGGGCAACCCCGGTGCGGGCGTACCTGGCCGCGACGAGGCCGCCCGCCACTGCGCCGCCGCCGAGGCCGGCGAGGAGCCAGCTGTAGGCGGTGTTGCCGCCGTGGAAGGTGTTGCGGGCAAGCAGCGGAAGACTGGTTTCGAACTCGAACGTAAAGGTGCCGACGAGGGCCATCATGAGCAGCGGACGGGCGATTGCCGGCACTCGTGCGGCGTAGTGCAGTCCGGCGCGAAGCTGGCCGCGTTGCCGGTGCAGCGGCGGTACCGGATGCAGCCGGGCCGCATCGAGGCTGGCCAGGGAGGCTATGACGAAGGCGAAGCTGACGGCGTTCACGATGAAGCACCAGCCGATGCCGATGGTGCTGACGAGGATCGCGGCGATGGTGGGGCCGATGACGCGGGCGACGTTTACCGTGGTGGTGTTGAGGGTTACCGCGTTGCGGATCAGGCTACGGCCGACCATTTCCTGGACGAACGCCTGACGGGCGGGGTTGTCTACGGCGCTGAATATCCCGAACAGCAGTCCTAGCATGAAGATCTGCCATAGCCGGATCTCCCCGGCTAGGACGCTCGCGCCGAGGACCGCCGAGACTACGCCGAGACCGGTCTGGGTGAGGAGCAGGATGCGCCGCTTGGCGTAACGGTCGACGAGCAGGCCCGCGTAGGGAGAGAGCAGCAGTATCGGTCCGTATCGAGCCGCCGTCGCCAGGCCGAGGATGGTGCCCGAGTGTGTCAGCTGCAGGACAAGCAGTGCCTGCGCCACTGTCTCGACCCAGGTGCCGATCAGGCTGAGTGACTGCCCGGCTGTATAGCGGCGGAAGTTGGGCACGCTGAGTGCGGCGAACACGCCTGACGACGTGGCGCCCATCCCTGCGCCGGTTGTTCCTGGTGATGCGGATTTGCCCGACATGGCAGGCTCCAGCGATTCCTGAAGGTGGCGAGCCATCACAGATCACCGCGCTGTGCCAGCGCGCCTATCCGTCCCTTGATCAGCCTGCGCTATACCCAGCCGCAGTGCTGCACCCTCTTGGCCGGCCTGGCGCAAGGGCCTGGATGCGCGGGCCCTCCGTTTCCTGCCAGGCCGACCAGCTATCCCGGCACGGCTGCCCCCTGCCCGGTCGCGGGTCGCGGCAGACAGGCCGGCGGCTGCCACAACCGGCGGGCATGAGGCTGCCTGGCAGAGGGAACAAGACCCCCCGGTGGGACGGTGCAGGTGCAGGCACTGACCCCGGAGTTACGAGCACAAGCCAAGGACATGCCGCGGCCAGTAGCGGCCGGGACTGCTGCGGTGCTAACGGTCTGGGGGCGGGCCGGTCCGGCTGCTCGGTTATTGTGCTCAGGCTGAGGACTAGCGGCCATCGCCTGGAGTCCGGATGCCGCCCCTGCCGCACTGTGAAGAAGTGAGATGGGGCGTTATGTCACCTGCGGATGAGCCAGCAGCCGCCGAGCGGCAGATGCTGGGCGACGTACCTGGCGAGCTCGCGCTGGGCCGTGGCCCGGCCCCGGACGGGGGTTACTCGCGGCACGAGTACGACCATCCCGCCGCAGGATGGGGGGCTGCCGAAAGCGTCGGCCGGGTGCTTGAGCGCGCGGGGGAGCCGACCGAGGGCTTCCGGGCGCTGTTTGTGATGAACCACGAGGCTGGCGGGTTCGACTGCCCTGGCTGTGCCTGGCCCGATGACCCGAACGGCCTGCACCTGGACCTGTGCGAGAACGGCGTCAAGCACGTCACGTGGGAACTGTCACCCGCGAAAGCCGACGCCGGGTTTTTCGCCGCGCACACGGTCAGCGAGCTGGCCGGGTGGAGCGACTATGACCTGGAGAAGGTGGGACGGCTCGCCGAGCCGCTGAGCTACAACCCAGCGAGCGACAGGTATGAACCGATCTCCTGGCCGGACGCGTTCGCACTGGTCGGCGACACGCTCCGGGGCCTGGCCAGCCCGCATCAGGCCTGCTTTTACACCTCGGGGCGGCTGAGCAACGAGGCGACGTTCCTGTACCAGCTGTGGGTGCGGGAGTTCGGGACAAACAACCTGCCGGACTGCTCGAACATGTGCCACGAAGCAAGCGGCCGGGCCATGACCGCAGCCCTCGGAACCGGCAAAGGGACCGTTGACCTGCACGACTGGGAGGCCGCCGACGCGATCTGGGTAATGGGCGACAACGCCGCCAGCAACGCCCCGCGGATGCTCACCTGGCTGGCCGAGGCCGACCGGCGCGGCGCGCAGCTCATCCACATCAACCCGCTGATCGAGGCCGGCTCGCGGCGGACGATCGTCCCGCATGAGTTCGAGGACATGGCAACCTTCCACACCACCAGCGTCGGGACGACGCGCGTGCAGGTGCGCATCGGCGGCGATATGGCGCTGCTGCGCGGCGTCGCCAAGGCCGTGTTCGAGGCGGCCGAGAAGAACCCGGACGTGCTCGACCGGGACTTCATCGAGCGCTACACCCGCGGCAGCGACTCCTACCGCGCGCTGGTGGAGGCCACTTCGTGGTCGGAAGTGGTTCAGGGTTCCGGCGTTGCCGAGCCCGATATTCGTCAGCTCGCGGATTCCTATTTGGCGTCTGAGCGCGTGATCATCGCCTGGTGCCTGGGCGTCACCCAGCATGAGCACGGCGTGGACACAGTGCGCGAGATCGTCAACCTGCTGCTGCTGCGCGGCAACATCGGCCGCGAGGGCGCCGGGCCGTGCCCGGTCCGCGGCCACAGCAACGTCCAGGGCAACCGCACCTGCGGCATCGACAACCGGCCGCCCGCCCACTTCCTCGACCGGCTGGCGGAGGTCTGCGGCATCCAGCCGCCCCGCCAGGACGGGCTGGGCACGGTCGCCACCATCGAGGCCATGCGGCGCGGCGACGTCACGGTCTTCGTCGCCCTCGGCGGCAACTTCGCGCTGGCTGCCCCTGACCTTGCCTACACCTTCGAGGCGCTGCGCAACTGCGACCTGACTGTGCAGGTCAGCACCAAGCTCAACCGAAGCCACCTGGTGCACGGCAGGCGGGCCCTGATCCTGCCGTGTCTCGGCCGGACCGACAAAGACCGCCAGGCCGGCGGCGAGCAGGGCGTCACGGTCGAAGACGCCATGTC
>JASHSZ010000068.1 GCA_030040815.1 Streptosporangiaceae bacterium | reverse complement strand
TCCTGCCCACCGGGCCGGAGCACCTGGCCGTGCGGGCGGCCGTGGCGCGGATCGCGGCCGAGGAAGGGCTCGCCGTAGTCGGCTGGCGGGACCTGCCGCAGGATCCGGCCGCGTGCGGGAGCGGGTCGCGCGCCGTCATGCCGCAGCTGGTCCAGCTGGTCGTATCGGGGCTGGCCGGCGAGTCTGGCGCGGCGCTTGACCGCAGGGCTTACTGCCTGCGAAAGCGCGCCGAGCACGAGGTCGACCTCCAGGTTGCAAGCCTGTCGAGCGCGACGATTGTGTACAAGGGCATGCTCACCGCGCTGCAGCTCGAGCCATTCTTCCCGGATCTGTCCGATCCGCTCTACACCTCGGCCATCGCGCTGGTGCACGCGCGCTTCTCGACCAACACCTTCCCGTCCTGGCCGCTGGCGCACCCGTACCGGCTGATAGCGCACAACGGCGAGATCAACACGATCCGGGGCAACCGGAACTGGATGCGGGCACGCGAGGCGGAACTCGCCACCAGCGTGTTCGGCACCGACGCTGCTGGGCGCGGGATCGAACGGCTGCTGCCGATCATGGACGACACGGTCAGCGACTCTGCGAGCTTTGACGCCTGCCTCGAGCTCTTGCACCTCGGCGGCCGGTCCCTGCCACACGCGGTGCTCATGATGATCCCGGAGCCGTGGGAGAACAACCTGCACATGGAGCCGGCCCGGCGCGAGTTCTACCGGTTCCACGCCTCGCTGATGGAGCCCTGGGACGGCCCGGCGCTCATCGCCTTCACGGACGGCACGGTCGTCGGCGCCGTGCTCGACCGCAACGGACTGCGGCCGGGCCGCTACTGGGTCACCGACGCCGGCCTGGTGGTGCTGGCCAGCGAGGTCGGCGTGCTCGACATCCCGGCTGACCGGATCGTGCGCAAGGGCCGCCTGCAGCCCGGCCGCATCTTCCTGGCCGACACCGCGGCCGGCCGGATCATCGAGGACGAGGAGGTCAAGGCCGCCCTGGCGGCCGCGCACCCCTACGCGGAGTGGCTGCACGCGGGCATGATCCACCTGCGCAACCTGCCGGAGCGCGTCAGGGAGCTGCCCGACAGCCGGGTGCTGCTCGTCGAGCAGCAGCTGTTCGGCTACACCGAGGAAGACCTCCGGGTGCTGCTCGCGCCCATGGCCCGCACCGGAGCCGAGCCGCTCGGCTCGATGGGCACCGACACGCCGCTTGCCGTGCTGTCGGACCAGCCGCGGCTGCTGTACGACTACTTCGCCCAGCTGTTCGCGCAGGTCACCAACCCGCCGCTGGACGCCATCCGGGAGGAACTGGTGACTGCGCTCGGCAGTTCAGCCGGGCCCGAGGCCAACCTGCTCGAGCCGGGACCGGCCTCCTGCCGTCAGATCGTGCTGCCATACCCGGTCATTAGTGACAACGACCTGGCCAAGATCGTGCACATCAACGACGACGGCGACCTGCCCGGGTTCGCGGCGCACGTGGTCGACGGCCGCTACGAGGTGGCAGCCGGCGGGCCGGGTTTGGTCGCGCGGCTGGATGCCATCCGGGCCGAGGTATCCGCGGCGATCGCGGCCGGGGCGCGCATCATCGTGCTTTCCGACCGGGGCGCCGGCGCCGGCGGCGGCGAGTCGGCGCCGGCCGCGCGCGGTCCGCTGACAAACAGCCCGGAGGGCGACGACCGCCTCGCGCCCATTCCCTCGCTGCTGCTGACCGGCGCGGTACACCACCACCTCATCGCGGAGCAGACCAGGACCAGGGTCGGCCTGATCGTTGAGTCCGGCGATGCCCGCGAGTGCCATCACGTCGCGCTGCTGCTCGGCTATGGCGCGGCAGCGGCGTGTCCGTACCTTGCGATCGAGACGGTTGAGGAGCTGGTTAGGCGCGGCACCCTGCGCGGGGTCACCGAGCAGCAGGCGGGCGCGAACCTGATCAAGGCCCTCGGCAAGGGTGTGCTCAAGATCATGTCGAAGATGGGCGTGTCGACGGTAGCGTCCTACACCGGTGCGCAGCTCTTTGAGGCTGTCGGCCTCGGCCAGCAGGTCATCGACTCCTGTTTCGCTGGCACGTCCTCGCCGCTGGGCGGCATTGGGTTCGCCGAGATCGCTGCCGAGGTGGGGCGACGGCACGCGATCGCGTACCCGCCGCGCGGTGGCCGCCCGCACCGCCGGCTGGAGATCGGCGGCGAGTACCAGTGGCGGCGCGAGGGCGAGCCGCACCTGTTCAGCCCGGAAGCCGTCTTCAAGCTGCAGCACGCGACGCGCAGCGGTCAGGATCGCGTGTTCCGCGAGTACACCAGGCTGGTGGACGACCAGTCAGCGAAGCTGATGACGCTGCGCGGTCTGCTGCGCATCCGCGGCATCGACGACCCGCTGTCCGGCGGTCCGGGGGACACCCAGGCCGCCCGCAAGCCGGTCAGCATTGACGAGGTCGAGCCCGTCGCCAGCATCGTGACGCGGTTTTCCACGGGCGCCATGTCCTACGGGTCGATCTCGGCCGAGGCGCACGAGACGATCGCCATCGCGATGAACCGACTCGGCGCCCGGTCCAACACCGGCGAGGGCGGCGAGGACGCCCGCCGGTACCGGCCAGACGCCAACGGGGACCTGCGCCGCTCGGCGGTCAAGCAAGTGGCCAGCGGCCGGTTCGGTGTCACCAGCGAGTACCTGGTGAACGCCGATGACCTGCAGATCAAGATGGCACAGGGGGCCAAGCCAGGCGAGGGCGGCCAGCTGCCGGGCAACAAGGTCTACCCGTGGATCGCGGCCACCAGGCACTCCACGCCCGGCGTCGGGCTGATCTCGCCGCCGCCGCATCATGACATCTACTCCATCGAGGACCTGGCTCAGCTTATCCACGACCTCAAGAACGCCAACCCCCTCGCCCGGGTGCACGTGAAGCTGGTCGCCGAGATGGGCGTTGGCACGGTCGCGGCTGGGGTGTCGAAGGCGCACGCCGATGTCGTGCTGATCTCCGGGCACGACGGCGGCACCGGCGCATCGCCGCTGACCAGCATCAAGCACGCGGGGGCGCCGTGGGAGGTCGGGCTGGCCGAGACCCAGCAGACGTTGCTCCGCAACGGGTTGCGGGACCGCATCGTGGTGCAGGTAGACGGCCAGCTCAAGACGGGCCGGGACGTGATCATCGCAGCGCTGCTCGGCGCCGAGGAATTCGGGTTCGCGACCGCGCCACTGGTGGTCGCCGGGTGCGTCCTGATGCGGGTCTGCCACCTGGACACCTGCCCGGTCGGCGTGGCAACGCAAAACCCCGAGCTGCGGCGCCGGTTCACCGGCAAGCCCGAGTTCATCGTGAACTTCTTCGAATTCCTGGCGCAGGAGGTACGTGAATACCTGGCCGCGCTGGGATTCCGCACGCTTGAGGACGCTGTCGGGCACGCGGAGCTGCTGGACCCCACGGTGGCGATCAGCCACTGGAAGGCGGCCGGGCTCGACCTGAGTCCCGTGCTGCATGTCCCCGAGCTGCCACCGGGCGCCGCGCGGCACCGGGTCGTCGAGCAGGACCACGGGCTCGACAACGCGCTGGACCACACCTTGATCCTGCTGGCCGAAGGCGCGCTGAACAGTGGCACGCCGGTCCGGCTCGAGTTGCCGGTGCGCAACGTCAACCGCACCGTCGGCACGATGCTCGGCAGCGAGCTGACCAGGCGCTGGGGCGGCGACGGGCTGCCGGACGACACCGTCGACGTGGCGCTGACCGGGTCGGCCGGCCAGTCGCTCGGCGCGTTCCTGCCCCGTGGCATCACGCTGCGGCTGCGCGGCGACGCAAACGACTACCTTGGCAAGGGCCTGTCCGGCGGGCGGATTATCGCCGCCCCGCAGCCCGCCGCGCCCTTTGCGGCCGAACACAACGTCATCGCGGGCAACGTCATCGGTTACGGCGCGACCAGCGGCGAGCTGCTGCTGCGCGGGGTCGTCGGCGAACGGTTCTGCGTGCGCAACTCCGGGGCGATCGCGGTCGCTGAGGGCACCGGTGACCACGGCTGCGAGTACATGACCGGCGGCCGGGTGGTGGTACTCGGCCCGGTCGGCCGCAACTTCGCGGCCGGCATGTCCGGCGGCATCGCGTACCTGCTCGACCCTGACCCGCGCCAGGTCAACACGGAAATGGCCAGCCTGGAGCCGCTGACCGCAGACGACGCCGACTTCCTGCGCGAGCTGATCGACCGCCACCAGAGCGAGACCGGCTCGGTTGTCGCGGCGAACCTGCTGGCCGACTGGGACGCCGCGCTGCCGAGGTTCGCGCGGGTGATGCCGCGCGATTACAAGCGCGTGCTGGACGCTGCGCGGCGGGCGGAGCGGGACGGCGTGGACGTGAGCGCCGCCGTCATGGCCGCGGCGGGCGGCTGAGGGGAGTGTGGCAGATGGCTGACCCGAAGGGCTTCCTGACGACGCCCAGGCAGACACCGGCCCGCCGCCCGGTCGACGTGCGGATATCCGACTGGCGCGAGGTGTACACCGAGTTCGGCGCCGACCGGCTCGAGCGGCAAGCCGGCCGGTGCATGGACTGCGGCATCCCGTTCTGTCACTCCGGCTGCCCGCTCGGCAACCTCATCCCGGAGTGGAACGACCTGGTGCACTCCGGGGACTGGCGGGCTGCGGCCGAGCGGTTGCACGCCACGAACAACTTCCCCGAGTTCACCGGCCGGCTCTGCCCCGCACCCTGCGAGTCGGCGTGCGTGCTTGGCATCAGTTCCGACCCGGTGACGATCAAGCAGGTCGAAGTGGAGATCATCAACCGGGCCTGGGCAGAAGGCTGGGTGCCGCCGCGCAGGCCGGCTCCGGCAGCGCAGGCGGCCGGCCGGAAGGTGGCGGTGATCGGCTCGGGTCCGGCCGGGCTGGCCGCGGCTCAGCAGCTCACCAGGGCCGGCCACGCGGTGACGGTGTTCGAGCGCGCGGACGCGCCCGGCGGGCTGCTGCGCTACGGGATCCCCGAGTTCAAGATGGAAAAGCGGCATGTCGACCGGCGCCTCATCCAGATGCTGGCCGAGGGCACCGAGTTCCGGTGCGGGCTCGAGGCCGGTGTCGACATCACCGCCACAGAGCTGCGCGCGCAGTACGCGGCCATCGTGCTGGCCTGCGGCGCGACGGTGCCCAGGGAGCTGCCGGTGCTGGGTGCCGAGCTCGCCGGGGTTCACCAGGCGATGGACTACCTGCCGCTGGCCAACCGTGCGGTCGCTAGCGCGGACGGCGAGCCGGCGATATCGGCCAGGGGACGCGACGTCGCCATCATCGGCGGCGGCGACACCGGCGCCGACTGCCTGGGTACCGCGATCCGGCAGGGCGCCACGTCGGTGACCCAGCTGGAGATCCTGCCGAGACCGCCGGACCAGCGGCCGTCTGGCCAGCCGTGGCCTACCCATCCGGCCATCTTCCGGGTTTCCACCGCGCACGAGGAGGGCGGCGACCGCGTCTACGCAGCCTCGACACAGCGGTTCCTTGCCGACGAGTGCGGCCGGGTGCGCGGCCTGGTGCTCATGGAGGTCGCGCCGTCGGCCGGCGGCTTCGCCCCGGTGCCGGGCACCGACCGGGAACTAGCCTGCGATCTGGTCCTGCTGGCTATGGGATTCACCGGTGCCGAGCGCAGTCCGCTGATGACCGACCTCGGCGTGGAGTTTGATAGCCGGGGCAACGTCGCCAGGGACGCCAGCTTCGCCGCATCGGTGCCGGGCGTGTTCGTCGCAGGCGATGCAGGCCGCGGCCAGTCGCTGATCGTGTGGGCCATCGCCGAGGGCAGGTCGGTCGCGGCAGCCGTCGACGACTACCTGTGCGGTGACACGTCGCTGCCGGCTCCGATCGGGCCGGCCGCGGCGCCGCTGCGGTAGTCCGCGCCGGTCACTGCACACGAAGGCGGAATTAGCTGGTCAAACGTGGTCCAGGTCGGCACGTCGGCGGGTAACGTCCCAAGCATGGTGGTGGCCTACCTGCCGAGCCCGGCCAACGCGGTCTGGCACCTGGGCGTGATCCCGGTACGGGCGTACGCGCTGTGCGTGCTGGCCGCCGTGCTGGCAGGCCTGTGGCTGACGGACCGGCGTTACCGGCGGAGCGGCGGTCAGCCCGGCGTGATCCTGGACCTCGCGACCGTCACCGTGCCCGTGGGCCTGATCGGCGCCCGCGCCTATAGCGTGCTCACCGACGTCCACCGCTATTTCGGGCCTGGCCGGGACTGGACAGACGTGCTGCGCGTCTGGGACGGCGGGATGGGAGTCGCGGCTGCCGTCGCCGCCGGAGCGGTCGCGGCGTGGGTCTACTGCCGCCACATCGGGGTGGAGGTGGGGCCGGTTGCGCTCGCCGCTGCGCCCGCGCTCGCCGTCGCGCAGGCGATCTCGGTGTGGGGTAACTGGTTCAGCCAGGAACTCTACGGCTCACCGTCGGGACTGCCCTGGGCCGTCGCGATCGCGCCGCAGCACCGCGCCGCGGGCTTTCAGTCGGCCGCTACCTTCCAGCCGCTGTTCCTGTACGAGTCCCTTTTCGACCTGCTGGTCGCGGTCGTGGTCGCGGTCGCCATCCGGCGCTACGCGCTGTCCGGGGACCGGGCATTCGCGCTGTATGCGGCGCTGTGGACTGCGGTCGGTGCGGTAATCCAGCGGGTCCGGATCGACTACTCGCCGCGCATGTTCGGCCTGCGCACGAACATGGTGGCCATGGTCGTCGTGCTCGTGGCGGCGTGCGCCTATCTGGCCGCCACCCGGCACCGCCGGCAGCGCTTCCCGGCGGCGGTGTCGCGGGCGCCCACGG
>JASHSZ010000557.1 GCA_030040815.1 Streptosporangiaceae bacterium | reverse complement strand
ATCAGCCAGCACATGGCAACGCCCAGTGCCAGCACGAGGCCGAACGCGCCGACCGCGCCCGCGACCCCGCCGTGGAACCGGAACCACAAACTCCAGGTAGCCCGTGGTCGAGCCGGAGATCGCGCCGCCGAACACGTACACGAACAGCAGCAGGAACATCAGCGGCTGGACGGTGATGCCAATCAGCTGCTCCGGGTCGGACAGCACGTGCAGCAGGTTGCGCCGGGCCATCACCCCGGTCTGTGCGAAGGCCGTCACCGGCTCGCTCCTTCCATCGGCGCGGCGGGCTGGGCAGCCTCGGTCCCGGCGTGCTGTCCGGTTATCGCCAGGAACGCCTCGTCCAGGCTGGGCAGCCGGACAACGAAATGCCGGACCGGTATCCCGGCGACGTCCAGATTCCGGGCAGCCTCGGCCACCAGCTCGTCGTCGGGCACCCGCACGGTCAGCAGGTCCGCCGCGACGACAAGCCGACCCACCCCGGCAAGGTCGGCGAGCACCGTCGCTGCGCCGCGGACGTCGGCCGGGCGCAGCGGCCGCACCTCCAGCACCTGGCCGCCAGCCATTCCCTTCAGCTCGGCGGGCGTCCCCTCTGCGACCGCGCGGCCGTGATCGATAACCATGACCCGGCCGGCCAGCCGGTCGGCCTCGTCCAGGTACTGGGTGGTGAGCAGCACCGTGGTTCCGTCGGCCGCAAGGCCCCTGATCATGTCCCAGAGCTCGTTCCGGCTGGCGAGGTCTAGGCCAGTCGTCGGCTCATCCAGGAACAGCACCGCTGGCCGACCGACGAGGCTCGCCGCCAGGTCGAGCCGACGGCGCATCCCGCCCGAGTAGTTCTTCACCGTGGTCCCGGCCACGTCGGCCAGCCCGAACGAGGCCAGCAGCTCGGCGCCGCGGGCCCGCGCCGCGCGCGGCCGCAGGCCCAGCAGCCTGCCGATCAGGTAGAGGTTCTCGCGCGCCGAGATGAGATCGTCGACCGCCGCGCACTGCCCGGTCAGGCCGATGACCTCGCGGACACGCTGCGGCTGCGCCACGACGTCCCGGCCGAGCACGAACGCCCGCCCGGCGTCGGGGGCGAGCAGCGTGGTCAAAATCCGCACCAGCGTCGTCTTGCCGGCGCCGTTGGGGCCGAGCAACCCGTAGACAGCCCCGGCCGGAACCTCGAGCGTGAGCTGGTCAAGCACCCGCGTGCGGCCGAAGCTCTTGTCCAGCCGGTCGGTGCGAATGGCAGCTTCGATCGGCACCATGTCACCCTGTTCCGCTGTTATCGTTCAAGAATTAAGAATCTTTAAAATCGAAAGAGTGTCAACAAGATATGACGCGAGTTACCCTGCTGTCAACCCTGGCGCGGACCGATAGCGTGATCGGGTGAGCAGCGCGGACCCCGGTACGCGGCAGGAACTGGTCAATCAGGCCGCGCTCGCCGCCAGGCTGCACCAGAACGCCTACGACCGGTTCGAGGACGCGGCGGCCGAGTACTTCGGCGTCAACCGGACGGCGATGCGCTGCATGGACGTCCTGGAGCGGGCTGGCCGGCTCACGGCGGGTGAGATAGCCCGGCAGACCGGGCTCACCAGCGGCGCGGTCACGGCGCTGCTGGACCGGCTGGAGCGAGCCGGCTGGGTGCGCCGGCTGCCCGACGCGACCGACCGGCGCCGGATCCTGGTCGAGCTGACCGACCAGGCGCGGCAGGGTGCAGCGGAGGTCTACGGGCCGTTCGCCCAGCTTCTGTCGGAATATGAGAAATACTCCGACGCGGACCTACGGTTCGTCACGCGCTACATCGAGCGGGGCAGCGAGCTGCTGCTCGAGCACGCGGCCCGGATCGAAAAACTGCCGCGCCGCTGGGTCCGCTAGGAGCACCGGTGCCGACGGCTAGCTCGCGGCGCTTGGCACAGTCCAGCTTCAGCTGGTCGGTCGCGCACGTCCGCCGGCGTGGCTTCGCCGTAGGCTTACGTGCGTGTTCCGGCTCTACGACACGCGCCTGCGCGGCGTCACCGACATCCGGCCAGCCCGGCATGGTCAGCTGCGGATGTATTCGTGCGGGCCGACGGTCTACCGGCCTGCACACGTCGGCAACCTGCGCGCGTACCTGCTGCCCGACCTGATCCGCCGCAACGCCGAGCGGCACGGCCTCTCGGTGGTCGTCTGCCAGCAAATCACCGACGTTGGCCACCTGGCCGACGATAACGAGAGCGACTCGGATGGCGAGGACAAGATCTTGGCCGAGGCGGCCGCCTCGGGTGCCCCGGCGCTGGAGCTCGCGCGCCGCTACGAGCAGGCGTTCCGCGCTGACTGCGAGGCGCTGAGCTTGCTGCCGCCCGACTTCGCGCCGCGCGCGTCGGAATCGATCGGCCTGATGATCGACATGATCAGCAGCCTGATTGACACCGGGCATGCCTACCCAGTTGACACCGGGTCGGTCTACTTCGACGCGCGCAGCTTCGCGGACTACGGCGCGATATCCGGCAACCGGGTCGACTCGCTCCGGCCCGGCTACCGGTCCGACGGCGAGGTCGACGCCCGCAAGAGGTTCCACGCCGACTGGGCGCTGTGGAAGGACGCGCCGACGAGCCGGGAGCTGACCTGGCCTACGCCATGGGGCACCGGGTTTCCGGGCTGGCACACCGAGTGCTCGGCGATGTCGCTGCGGTTCCTCGGCGAGGTGATCGACGTCCATACCGGGGGCATCGACCTGCGCTTCCCCCATCACGAGAATGAGCGGGCGCAATCGAACTCGGTGACCGGCCGCGATGTGGTGCGGCACTGGGTGCACTGCGAGCACGTGCTGTTCGAGGGCCGGAAGATGGCCAAGTCAACCGGCAACGTGGTGCTGCTGGCGGACCTGGCCGACCGCGGGCTCGATCCGCTCGCGGCCCGGCTGGCGTTTCTCGAGCACCGGTACCGGCAGCAGCTGAACCTGACCTGGGACGCGCTCGTGGCCGCCGATGCCACCCTGCGACGCTGGCGCGAGCGGGTGGCCGACTGGGCCGATGAGCCCAGCCGACCCATCTGCGCGGAGTACGCGGCCAGGGTGGCCGGCGCGCTGGATGACGACCTCGACACCCCGGCCGCGCTGCGCGCGCTGCGCAACCTGGCCGCCGACGCAGAGATCCCGGCCGGGTCCAAGTTCGAGACGTTCGCGAGCGCCGACCGGGTGCTCGGCCTCGACCTCGTCCGCCTCGTCGGCAGGCCGCGCCCGGCCGCGGCTCCGCTGCCCGCCGGCGCAGAGCACAAGCTCGCCGAGCGAGCCGTAGCGCGCGAGCGCGGGGACTTCGGCGCGGCCGACGAGCTGCGAACCGAGCTCGCCGCGCTGGGCGTCAGCGTGGTCGACACCCCGGACGGCCAGGCCTGGACGGTGTCACCCGCGACGCCGTGATCGCCCGCCTCCGCGTGCTCGGTCAGGACCCGCGGGTGCTCGGCCGGGATGCCGTGGGCACACCGCCCGGCGCGCAACGGATCGCCGCACAGGCGCCTGGCAACGCAACGGATCGCCGCCCACACGCATGAGGCGCGAGTGCCAGCCGTGACCTGTGGCCCCTAGGGTAGAAAGACTACGAACGGTTGGGAACTGCCCGTCCCCAATAATCCTGTCCGCACGGATCTGCACGGTTACACCCGCACTCATCTGTACTCATCCGCCGAACGGGAGCGCTTCATGACGCAGACCACGCGACCGGTCACCCGAGCGCGCACGTACCTCATGTGCCCGCCGGAATACTTCGCGGTGGAATACGCCATCAACCCGTGGATGAACCCGGACGAGCCAGTCGACGTCGACACGGCGATGAACCAGTGGCAGCGGCTGCGCAACGTATTCACCAGCCTCGGCCACACCGTACACATGATCCCCGCCCTGCCCGGCCTGCCCGACATGGTGTTCGCCGCCAACGGCGCTACCGTTATCGGCGGCAAGGTACTCGGCGCCCGGTTCCGGCACCCCGAGCGTCAGCCCGAGGCCGCTGTCTATCTTTCCTGGCTCCGCGAGCACGGCTACGGCCAGGACGGCGCGGAAATCCGCGAGGCCGTGGTCGTCAACGAGGGCGAGGGCGACATCGCGTACGCCGGCCGGGCGGTACTGGCCGGCCACGGTTTCCGCACCACCGAGGCGATCGTGCCCGAGCTGGCCGACCTATTCGGCCTGCCGGTCGTCAGCCTGCGCCTGGTAGACCCGCGCTTCTACCACCTGGATACCGCGCTTGCAGTGCTGTCCGAGGACGTCGCGGCGTACTACCCCCCGGCATTCGACGACGCGAGCCGGGCCGCGCTCGCCGGGTACTTCGCCGAGCTGATCGAGGCCAAGGACGAGGACGCCGAGGTGCTCGGCCTCAATGCAGTCAGCGACGGCCAGCACGTGGTGCTGCCAGCGCAGGCCACCGGCCTGGCCGCACAGCTGGCCGCCGCTGGCTTCACCCCGATCGGGGTCGACCTGTCCGAGCTGCTGAAGGCCGGCGGCGGACCGAAGTGCTGCACGCTGGAGCTGCGGTAGCCAGGCGGCAACCCCTGAGCCCCCAATCACCCGCAGGAGGCGAGTCATGGCAGGAACGGCCGGCCCGCGAGCCGCCCAGCTACGCGCGCAGGCAGAGGCATACAGCGCGCACAACTACCACCCGCTGCCAGTGGTGATCGCCGAGGCCGAGGGCTCCTGGGTCACCGACGTCGACGGCACCCGCTACCTCGACATGCTGGCTGCCTACTCGGCCCTCAACTTCGGCCACCGGCATCCGCGCCTGGTCGCGGCGGCGCAGCGCCAGCTCGAGCGCGTCACCCTGGTCAGCCGGGCGTTCGAGCACGACCAGTTCGGCCCGTTCTGCGCCGAGCTCGCCGAGCTGGCAGGCATGGAAATGGTGCTGCCCATGAACACCGGCGCGGAGGCGGTCGAGACCGCGATCAAGACCGCGCGCAAGTGGGGCTACCAGGTCAAGGGCGTGCCCGAGGGCGAGGCAGTGATCGTCGTGTTCGACGGCAACTTCCACGGCCGGACCACGACCATCGTGAGCTTCTCCACCGATCCGGAGGCCAGGGACGGGTTCGGGCCGTACACCCCCGGCTTTCGGATCGTGCCCTACGGAGACCTGCGGGCGCTCGATGCCGCCCTCGACGAGAACGTGGTCGCCGTGCTCGCCGAGCCGATCCAGGGCGAGGCGGGCGTGCTGATCCCGCCGCCCGGCTTCCTCACCGGCATACGCGACCTCTGCACGGCGCGCGGCATCCTCTTCATCGCCGACGAGATCCAGTCCGGCCTCGGCCGGACCGGGACCACCTTCGCCTGCGAGCATGAGGACGTCGTCCCCGACATGTACATCCTGGGCAAGGCTCTAGGCGGCGGCATCGTGCCGATCTCGGCCGTGGTGTCGTCGGCGGAGATCCTCGGTGTCTTCAAGCCCGGGCAGCACGGGTCGACCTTCGGTGGCAACCCCCTGGCCTGCGCGATCGCCCGCGAGGTCATCGCCATGTTGGCGACCGGGGAGTACCAGGAGCGGTCGGCGAAGCTGGGTACCCACCTGCACAACCGACTGCGCGACCTGCCAAGCAGCGAGGTGCGGGAGGTCCGCGGCCGCGGGCTGTGGGCCGGTATCGAGTTCATTCGCGTGTCTGGTCGAAAGGCTTGCGAACGGCTGGCTGAGCGCCGCGTGCTGGCCAAGGACACGCACGGATCGACCATCAGGCTCGCGCCGCCGCTGGTTATCAGCGAGCAGGACCTGGACTGGGCCATCGACCAGCTCGAGGCCATTCTCCGGTAACCCATCAGGGCGGGAACGCCGGTAGCGTGGGCCGGCGGCCGCTTGCCGCCGCCCGGTCGCTGCAAGCTCTGAATGCATCAGGTTTGCGCAGTGACCGCTACCGTCGTGCCCGGCCTGACCATGCTGCCTGCTGGCGGACTTGTCGACGATACTGTGGCTGCGGCTGCAGCGCCTGTGGGTGAGATGGCGAGCGTCAGCTGCAGCGCGTTTGCAATTTTTTGCGCGTCACCAACCGTGCCGGTCGTTAGATCCGGAAGGATGATCTGACTGCCCAGTGCGGCGTGCAGAAGGTTTTGTTGGGTCTGCTCCGATGACTTCGATGAGAAGTAGAAGGCCACTGCCGTCCCAGCTGACGCGATGACTCCGCCCATCAGCAGACTCTGCAGGTTGGCATTGGCGATGAAGAAGGATCCGGTCGCGAATAACAAGAGGCCCGCGACGAGTGCAACGGCGAGCCAGCTGCGGATCATCGTCTTGTCAGCGTTTACTGAGGAGCGTCCGGCTGCATCCTTTCCGAGGGCAAAGCGAATCCAGAGGATCAGCATGCCGATGAGAAGGATCAACGCAGCCATGCCGCCCAGATACAGCGGGGCGTGGGCAGTGGCTGCTGAATTGGAACCCGTAGAGATCATAGATTCTCGCCTCCATCGCCGATTTGGCCTTTCCATTCAATTCTTGGAAATGCTACGGAAGCCCTTCGAAATCGGGCCACCAGCTTAAGATCTCCGTCGGCGTAACGTCCCATCTGCGCACCCATAACGCGCACTGAGCCGCTGCGACCCTGGGCACTGCCCACGGCGACCCGCCATGGGGGTCGTACGATCCTCCCGGTGGAGCGGCCATGAGATGACCCTTGTCGGTCGGTGCCTGCGCAACGGCTCTCTAGCGCAATGAAATCCTGGCGGACGATTGGCGAGACGATCGTATCGATTGCTGGCTCGGTCAAGCCGTCAGCTAACAAACTGGTGTCGTATATGCAGGACATAATAATACAATTAGTACTTTCCTCTCGATGTCGAGTCCGGCGGCCTGCCACGGCAGAGCGTGTTCCGGGCGATCGCGCTGCGGGAGTGCCATGCCTGTGCAGATCGTGTATGAGACGCACTCGTTAACCGAGGACAACGAGGCCGGGCGCGCCACCGGCTGGCTGCCCGGCCGTCTCTCGGCAGCGGGCCGGGAACTGGCCGCTGAGCTTGGCCGCCGCCGAGTCGCGGACGGTCTGGCCGCGGTGTTCTGCTCGGACCTGGCGCGGTCGGTGAAAACGGCGAGCATCGCCTTCGACGGGACCGGGATCCCGGTACTGCTGGACTGGCGGCTGCGCGAGTGCGACTACGGGTCGCTGAACGGGATGCCGGTTGCGGAGGTGCACGCCAACCGGCTGCGATACCTGGACCATCCGTATCCGGGCGGCGGGGAGACCTGGCGGCAGGCGACCGACCGAATCGGCCGGTTTTTGGTGGACCTACCGCTGCGCTGGTCTGGCCAGCGGGTGCTGGTCATCGGTCACGTCGCCACCCGCTGGGGCCTGGAGATTGCGCTGCTCGGTACGCCGCTGGAAGAGTTGATCAACCGCGACTTCAGCTGGCAGCCCGGCTGGGAGTACCTCGCTCGCTAGGAGGCGATGAGGCGGGCCCTTCAGTCCTACTCGCGCGAGGAAAGAGTGGCCGGATTGCGTGCGCGAGTAGGCGGCGGGCTCGTGCTGGACGCCGAGGGAATCGTCAAGTTCGCCAACGGCGACGCGCGGACGCTTCGGCGCCTTGAGGCGGTCTGGGAGCGTGACGCTGAGGTTGTCACGGCCGCGTCGGTGCTGGCGGAAGTGCTCCGTGGCACGGCGCAGGACGCCAAGGTGCATCGGGCATTGAAGGAGATCACCGTTGTGCCCATCGACAACGGGCGGCGGCCGAACTGCCCGGCTGGTCGGGGTTGTCCGGGCATCGGTGCACGATCGACGCGGTGCTGGCGGCAGTCGCACTTGGCCTGCCGCGCCCCGTCGTGCTGCTGACGAGCGACCCGGAGGACATGGCCCGGCTGACCGGCGAACCGGGCCGAACGGGCAGAGCGGATCGCGGTTCTGCGGGTCTAGCGCGCGGCGGCGCCCCCGCTGGCCGCGGCGCCCCCGCCAGCCGTCTCGGAGAGCAGGCCGCGCCGGTGCGCGATGGCGGCGGCTTCGCCGCGGCTTGCTGCACCGAGCTTGGCCAGGATGCTCGACACATGCACGCTCACGGTCTTGGGCGAGATGAACAGCTGTGCGGCGATCGCCGCGTTGCTCGCTCCGGCCGCGACCAGGCGTAGCACCTCCATCTCCCGCCGCGTCAGGCCGGCAGGCGTCGGTTCTGCCACCGCCGGCTCGCCCAGCAGGGGGATCCGGGCCCGCCGCGCTAGCTCGGTGACGTCGGCCAGCAGCCGGGCAGCGCTAAGCTCGCGGGCTATCTCGGCGGCGCGGTTCAGCGGGATCGCTGCCGCGGCCCGGCCGGCGGATCCTGGTAGCGCAGCTTCGGCGGCCCGGTACAGGGCATATCCGAGCGGCAGCGGCTCGCCGAGCTGGTCCCACGCGGCTACTGCCGCCCACCAGAGCGTCCCAGCGTCAGCCGACGCCCGGTCAGCCGTGCTGTCGGCGGCCGCGCTGTTGGCCTGCGCGGCGTCGGCCCGGCTGGCTTCCGCCCGAAACGTGCGTTCGAGCGCCGCCTGCACCGGCCAGGTGACCTCAAGGTCGGCCGCGACCTCTCTCGCCGTCGCCAGCACGCTGGCGGCCAGCTCGGCGTCGGCGGCCATCCGCGCCGCCGGCGGTCGCGTCAGCACATCGGCTGCGACCCGGGCCGTGGCTCGCAGCAGCGGCCAGGCATACCGCGGGTTCGGCTGCAGGTCGTGCGCCGCCAGCGTGTCCTGCGCCACCGCCAGGGCCTGACCGGGCTGATCGCAGGCGGCGGCGAGCTCGATTTGCAGCTGGAGATGGGGCAGGTGGCTCTGCGACCGGTACGGCCGGGCTGCAATCAGGTCGCCAGCCCGGCCGAGCGCGTCGGTCGCGCCGGTAAGGTCCCCCCGAGCCAGCGCGAGCGTGCCCGCGATGAGCCACAGCGAACTCCGGTGCAGTCCCGTCGACGGCGCGGCGATGGCGGCGGTGATCACCTCGTCGGCGTCCTCCCACTTGCCAGCCGAGATCAGCGGCTCGGCGACGTTGACCGCCAAGATGGCACCCGACGTGCGGGACAGGCCATACCGGGCCGCCTCGGCCAGGCCGCTGCGCGCCACCTCGGCGGCCAGCACGTGCTCGCCCATGCCCTCGAGCACGTGCGATTCGTTGATCGCGGCTCACACCAGCACGCTGCAGTCGCGAGCCTCCTCAGCGGCGGCGCGGGCCTCGGCGAGCATGCGCAGCACGTCGGAGCCCTCGCCGGACGTCGCACCGTCGGTCTCCAGCACCGCCAGCGTGAGCAGGGCCTCGGCCTGCGTCCGCGGCTCGTTTTCCTCCCGCGCGATCGCCAGCGCTTCCGCTGCGGTCGGCCGGGCTTGCCCATCCGCGTTCTGCCGATGCAGCACGTGGGCCAGGCTGGCCAGCACCCGGGCCCGGACGGCCTCGTGCCGGCCGTCACCGACCAACCGCAGGGCCTCCGTTAGGTCGTCGGTGCTCATGGGGAGGTTGCCCTGCTCGGCCAGCGACGCACGCAGGTCGAGCAGCAGGGCGGCCCTGGCCGGCT
>JASHSZ010000556.1 GCA_030040815.1 Streptosporangiaceae bacterium | reverse complement strand
GCGCGAGTACGGTGCGTCGATCATCGAGCGCCCGTCCGGCGAGCTGACGTGGTACAGCGGACGGGTCACCGACACCGACGGCGAGCCGATCGCCGGTGCGACGCTGGATGTCTGGCAGAACGCCGACGACATGCTGTACGCCGTGCAGAATCCGGACTCTCCGCCCGAGAACCTGCGCGGCATCTTCCGCACCCAGCAGGACGGCGGCTTCGCGTTCCTTGGCGTGCGCCCGACCGACTACCCGATCCCGGCCGACGGGCCGGTCGGGCAGTTGCTCGCCCGGACCGGGCGGCACCCGTGGCGGCCGGCGCACATCCACGTGATCGTGACTGCGCCCGGCTACCAGAGCGTGGCGACGCACATCTTCGACGCCGACAGCAAGTACCTGACGAGCGACGCGGTGTTCGCGGTGAAGTCCAGCCTGGTACGCACGTTCGAGCGGCACGAGCCTGGCGGCACCGCTCCCGACGGGGTACCGCCCGGCCAGGCGTGGTACTCGCTCCGGCACGACTTCCGGCTCAACCGGGCGGCCGGCTGAGCCGCCCGGCCAAGCCCGTTCCCGCGTCATTCAGCTTGCGGACGTGGTCGCTAGAGCTGACCCCTGGCCGAAGGCCGACGTCGTACTGGTCGATGCCGGTGCCCGGTTCGATGCGCGTCAGCGTCTGCCCGCCGGTCATCAGCGCCGGGGTGTTGCCAGGCACGCAGACCTCGCCGGCGATCCGAGCCGGATCACGAATGTCTGCGCGGTGGCGCCAGGCTCCGCCCTGACGCCGCGCGCAGCACCGGGCGAGTGTTCATAGCCGTGCCCCTGCACCGGCCACGCCGCTCGGGCCCGCCGGACCGCTGGCATTGGCCGCAGCGGACCGCGTAGCACCCATCCGGTACGCGTACTCAGGCCCTACCACCCCATGACAGCGAGGCTCACCTTCTCGACCGCGAATGCCCCGCCGTTGTCATACCGCTTGCTGACGTCGGCGCAGACCCTCTCCGGTCGCGGTACTGCGAACTCGGCACCGTGGCAAGTACCCCGCAGTCAGCGAGTGTTCCGCTGTTCCGGGCGCGGCGAAATGGGGGTAGACCCCCAATCCGACCCGGATTGAGCGCGCGCACCGGCCCGGTCGTCGCGAGGAGGTGGTGCACGCAGGCCAGTCAAGCTAGCTGGCATCTGCCTCGGCGCTCTGCTCGAGCGGCATCCCGTCCACAGTGAGCGTGACATCGATGTTGCCGCGGGTGGCAACCGAGTAGGGACAGCGCTGGTGCGCTCGGGCCATTAGCTCGCTGGCCTCCACGGCGGACAGGCCCGGCACGTGCAGGTCGAGCGACACCGCCAGGCCGAAGCCACCGTGACCGGTCGGCCCAATGCCGACCTTCGAGGTGATCTGCGACCCGGACGCGTCGAGGCCGCGGCCGCGGGCGACGCCGAGCAGCGCGGACTGGAAGCAGGCGGCGTAGCCGACCGCGAACAGCTGCTCGGGGTTGGTACCAGGACCGCCGTCGCCACTCATCTCCGCTGGCACCGACAGGTCGACCTCAAGCCGGCCGTCGCTGGTCCGGCCGTGGCCCTGCCGTCCACCCTGAACATGCGCCTCGGCCGTGTAGAGAATCTTCTGCAGCTGAACGGCCACTCGCTTCTCCTTCCCGTCGCCACCTCACTGCCATTGTCCTTCTCGATTCGCCGTCCGCTGCCAGCGCCAGCGAGCTCGGTCGCCCCACCTCGCGCACCGTAGGCGGCATGAGGGCAAAGCGGCGCGCGATGCGGAACGAAACCCCGGGTGGCTCAGCTTGCAGGCCGAGCGCGTGCGGGCACCCGGGCTTGTCAGCGGCCGTGAACCCGCACGACTACGGAAACTGGTCACAGCAGGGTGAACAAATCGCTCTGCTTGGTCGAGACAATCTGGCCGGTGCTGCTGAGCAGGGACGCGGTGTACTGGTAGACATCGCCGCCACCCGCGCCGACGCTGAGCGGAATCGTCACCGTCTGGTTGAACACGAATGTCGTCGGCCCGCCCGTCCAGGGCGCCACGGCGAAATTAGCCGTCCCGTTGAGCGGACTGGGCGGGTTCAGCCCCGTCGGCGCGGTTTTCGACACGTTGCTGCAGGTGGTGATCAGCTTGTACGGCCCGGCGAGGGCGCCGCCGGCCACCATCTCCAGTGTCACGTCGTAGTCTCCACCGCCAGGGGCATTCGGCGCATCATCCTGGATGCCAGGGGCGGCTGTCGCGCTGACGTACAGGCTCGTGATCTCGGCGTCGTTGAAGTTGGTCATTGAGGTCGCCTCCTTGCGGATCTGCGGTGCCGCAGGTTTTAGCGGCCCGGAGGGCTGGCCTTGCTCCTCGCCCGTTCAGAGGGCATCTCTCGTCGGCAGATACATACCAAGGCAGCCAAGTGGGCGGGAAACGGGCGACGGCCTACAGCATCTCTTCGCGAGTTAGCTTGAGCATTGCATGCGCGAGCCTTCCGAGTGCACGAAGCGGGCGGCGCATCATGGCATCGACCTCTGCTTCGAGGAGGTCGTCGCCGTCCAGCGGGTCCGCACATCCGCGCGCTCGAAGTTCGGCGAGGTAAAGCTCCCGTACCTGCCGGCGGGTCTTCCCTGGCGCAGCTTCGGAAGCGGCCCGGAACGCCTGGTGGCGGGCTTCCTTGCGCTCCTGTTCCGCATACCGCTGTCGTTCCCGATGCTCTCGCGCACCCGGCCACGGATCGTCGATGTTTTCCTTCCACGCGCGCTGGCGAGCTGCACCCGGGCACTCGCACAGTTCTTGCCATGCCGTCAGGGGGACGTGCTCCCAGCCCGTCAGAGAGCACGCTTCATGGCAGTCGCAGCGGCACAAAATGATCGTGGACTGCAGCCGCCCGCCACGCAGCGTCCGAGATGCGAATGCCACATGACCACAGTCCTGGTGCTCACCAGCAGCGCAGTGCCTCGACGGGCCGCTGTCGTCTGGGAACGGTCCCGGCGAACCGAACATTGACGTCCCCTGTCCTGCCGACCAATCCACCGGCCTGCCGTGTCACGCACCCGCCGGGGCCAACGATAGGACGGCGGCACCGAACGTCTAGGTTCGCGCTCTGAAAGATGGGCCTGGTTCGAACCCGCCCGGCGGCCGCTGGAAGTGCCAGATGACCAGTGCCGGGCGGCGGCCACGGGAAGCCCGTGCCACCGACGGCAGGTAGTCCATCAGCGACCAGGGCCAGTCCTGCCAGTCACCGATCTCGGTCGCGGGCTCGGGCAGCGGCTCGCCCGGCTGCCCCCAGTGCTGGCTGCCTCCCGGCTCCTCGCACCGCCGTACCTGCAGGCCAAGGCTCAGTGCCGCCCGCAGGTAGTCGCCGAGCGGATGCCGGTAGGTGTCCGCGATCCACGGTTCGCCCGCCGGGCCGCGCGCTGACATCACCGAGCCGCGGGTGACTTGCTCGTAGTGCATGTCGGAGATGACCAGGTCCCCGCCGGGACGCAGCACGCGGGCGAACTCGGCGAACACCGGCTGGAGGGGACGTGTTCGAGGGCGAGCGCGCAGACGATGACGTCCAACGAGTCGTCCGACAGGGGCAGCCGGTCCAGCTCGCCGACGTGGAACTCGCCGTCCGGGACGCGTCGCCGTGCGTAGGCGAGCATGGCCGGTGAGCTGTCGACGCCGATGACCCGGTGCCCGCGCCTGGCGAGGAACTCGGCGAACCGCCCGGTCCCGCAGGCGGCGTCCAGCGCCACACCGGGCTCCCGGCCGGCGAGGTAGTCGGCCACCACCGGCCCGTCCATCGCGAACAGCCCGCCGCCCGCCTCTGCGTCATAGCCAACCGCCTGCTGCTGGTAGATGAGGTCGGTGCTGACTCGCTCGGCGACCACGCCGCCGTCCCGCAGCTTCTCGTCATCGAGGAGCGTTCGGATCTCGGCCAGCCGGGCGTCGGTGAATGCGCGGTCGTGGTCCCCGGCCCAGGCGTCAAGCAGCGCGATGCCTTCGAGGCCGAGCAGGTAGCCAAGCGGATCCTGATAGATCACGAAAGCTGATGTTAGACAGCTGAAGACAGCCTGCACACCGCATTTCCATCCAGGTCGACGACGCTGGCAACGCCAGTCTCACAATCCAGGACAACGGACGCCCTCTGGGGCCGCGGCGACGCCGCTCTGCCGCCTAGTCGCGGGCTTGCACTGTCCAGGTACGCCGCCGCACCTCGTAGAGCAGGACGCCGGCCGCGACCGCCAGATTGAGCGACTCGGCGGTGCCGGTCATCGGGATCGCAACCCGCAGGTCCGCGGCGGCTAGCAGGTCGTCCGGAAGGCCGGTTCCTTCGCTGCCGAGCAGCAGCGCCAGCGGCAACTGCCAGCTCGCGTCCCAGCAGGACACGCCGGCGCGCGCCGACGTCGCCGCGACCGTCACGCCGCTCGTCTCGGCCCACGCCAGAAAGTCCGCGCCGGACTCGACCGTCGCGACCGGTACGGTGAACAGCGCGCCCATGCTCGCCTTGACCGCCGCCGGGTCGTGCGGGTCTGCGGACGGCCCGATGAGGATGACGCCGGCTGCGCCCGCGGCACTTGCCGTTCTGATGATGGTGCCGACGTTGCCGGGATTGCCGACGGTGTGCAGCGCCACGAACACCGCGTCGCCCGGCACGGCGAGCGCGCCGAGTGTCGCCGGTGCCCCGCGCACGATGGCCGCGAGACCGGCCGGCACGTCGCGATCGGAGATGCGGCTGAACAGCTCGCCGGTCAGCCGCGCCACCCGAACCCCCGCCGCCGCCTGCGCGTCCACGATGTCGAGCGCGCCGCGATGACGGAGCAGGTCGGGCGCCACCAGCAGCACCTCGATGTCGGCACCGGCTTCGACCGCCTGCCACACCGGCTGGATCCCCTGTACGACGAACGCGCCCTCGCGCCGCCGTTGCTTGCGATCAGCGAGCGCTCGCACGCGCTTGACCAGCGGATTCGCCGCGCTGGTGATCATCTCGGTCATGGCGGTCCGAGCCTACTCGACGCGTCGCGGTCGAACCCTGCAGCGCGTCACAGCGCTGTCACGGCCGCGGAGTTGACTGCGCCCATGACGACAGCCACCGCGGGCGCCACGCCCGACTTCGACCACCTGGCCGCGGTGCGCACGGATGACGACGTGCTGCGCCGAGTCGACCTGCTACTGGACGACAACGCCCGGCAGCTTCGCAGCGTGCTGCTGCTGTTGTTCGACGCCGACGGCGTGCAGTTGCCCGTCGTGGTCCCATTCGACGATGTTCCCGAGCGCCCCGACCCCCTGCTCGTGGGAAATCTGTGCTGGATCATCGGCGAGGCACTAAGGCAGTGCCCGGGCGGATCTGCCGTGGTCGTCGTGACCCGGCCGCAACCCGGTCCGGTCGGCGATGCGGACAGGTACTGGGCGAGGCACCTCGAGCGCTTCGGTCGCGAGCACGGCGCGCCCATCCGGATGCTGTGCCTGGCCACACCCTCGGGCGTGCTGCGACTCACCGCGGACTGCGCCGGGTGACACCAGGTAGGCAGCCCGCCGGCTCCTATAGTGGCCAGCACCGCGGGTCGGCCGCCCGCGGTGCTGGCACCGCGCTGCGTCAGGCAACGGCGCCGCGGGCCGGCACGGACCGGCGAGGGGTGGGCGGCAGATGGGCGCCGAGAGCGATCGGGTAGCCGGCTTTGGCCGACTGGAGGACGGGCTCCGCCAGGCCGGCGACTGGTACCGATGGGGTCCGTATGTGAGCGAGCGGCAGTGGGGCACGGTCCGGGAGGACTACAGCGCCGATGGCGAGGCCTGGGACTACCTGCCGCACGACCACGCCCGGTCGCGTGCCTACCGGTGGGGCGAGGACGGCCTGGCCGGATTCTGCGACATCGAGCAGCACCTGTGCCTGGGCCTGGCGCTGTGGAACGGCCAGGATGCGATCCTCAAGGAGCGGCTGTTCGGCCTCACCAGCTCCCAGGGCAATCACGGCGAGGACGTCAAGGAGTACTGGTGGTATCTCGACGCGGTCCCGAGCCACACCTGGAACCGCTGGCGGTACCACTACCCGCAGCGGAGCTTCCCGTATGAGGACCTGATCGATCAGAACGCCCGCCGGGGCCGCGACCAGCCGGAGTACGAGCTCGCCGACACCGGGGCGTTTGACGGTGGGCGGTACTGGATCACCGAGGTGCACTACGCCAAGGACGGGCCGGACGACATCCTGATGTCGATCGAGATCACCAACGCCGGACCGGACGAGGCTGAGCTGCACGTCCTGCCCACCGCGTGGTTCCGCGACACCTGGTCATGGGATCCGGACGCAGCCCGCCCCGAGCTGACCGCCGCCGGATCCGGCCGGGTCACTGCAGACCACCCGCTGGTCGGATCCATGGAACTGCTGGCTGGCCCTGGTCCCGACGGCCGGGCGCCTGCCCCTCTGTTCTGCGAGAACGAAACCAACGTCGCCAGACTGTTTGGCTCGGCACCCGTCACCCCGTTCCCTAAAGACGGGATCAACGATCACGTGGTCACCGGCGCCGCCACGGTCAACCCGGCGGGCCGCGGCACCAAGTGCGCCTTCTGGTATCGCATGACGCTGCCGGGCCACGGCTCTGCGCAGCTGCGGGTCCGGCTCCGGCCGACGGCGGCCCGGTCCGACGACAGCGACCCGCTCGGGGCGCAGTACGCGACGGTGATCGAGCAGCGGCGCGCCGAGGCTCACGAGTTCTACGCGGAGCTGACGCCATCGACCGCCAGCGCCGACGAGGCGATGGTGCTGCGCCAGTCATTCGCCGGGCTGCTGTGGAGCAAGCAGCTGTACTACTACGACGTCACGCAGTGGCTGGACGGCGACCCAGCGCAGCCCACCCCGCCGTCCAGCCGGCTCACCGGCCGCAACTGCCGGTGGCGCGGCTTCGACGCGTTCGACATCATGTCGATGCCGGACAAGTGGGAGTACCCGTGGTTCGCCGCCTGGGACCTCGCGTTCCACTGCGTCGCGCTCGCGCACGTCGATCCCGCCTTTGCGAAGTACCAGCTCATCCTGCTGTGCCGCGAGTGGTTCCAGCACCCCGGCGGCGCGCTGCCTGCCTACGAGTGGGACTTTTCTGACGTCAACCCCCCGGTGCAGGCATGGGCCGCCCTCGAGGTCTTCGCCGTCGACGGCAGCCGTGACCTCCACTTCCTCAGCCGGGTATTCGACAAGCTGCTCGTCAACTTCACCTGGTGGGTGAACCGGGAAGACGCGGAGGGCAACAACCTATTCGAGGGCGGCTTCCTCGGGCTGGACAACATCGGCCCGATCGACCGGTCGCACCTGCCGGTCGGCGGCATCCTCGAGCAGGCCGACGCGACCGGGTGGATGGCGTTTTACGCGTTGTCGATGGCAACGATCGCCAGCATCCTGCAGCACACCGGCAACCGGCCGGGGACGGATCTGGTGCTGAAGTTCGTCGAGCACTTCGCCGCGATCAAGCAGGCGCTGGACGATCGCGGACTGTGGAACGAGACGGACGGGCTCTACTACGACCGGCTGATCACTCCAACGGGCGACCGGGTGGAGGTGAAAGTCCGTTCGATCGTGTCGGTGTTGCCGGCGCTGGCGATCAGCGTGGTGCGGCAGGAGACTATCGATCTGGCGCTCACGGTCGGCAAGCGGTTCGCCGAGCTGATGGCCGAGGGCCGACAGATCGCGCCGGGACGGCCGGCCGAAGCAAGCTCGGCGGGTGCCTCCGCGCTGCTACACGGCGGGCCAGGCGGCGAGCAGTTGCTGCTGACGCTGACCGGTCCTGACCGGCTGCGGCGACTGCTGACCGTGCTGCTTGACGAAGCCGAGTTCCTGTCGCCGCACGGGCTGCGAGCGCTGTCTGCGTGGCACCGCGACCACCCGTACACCATCGATGTCGAGGGTTACCAGGCGAGCATCGACTACGAGCCGGCCGAGTCCACGACCCCGCTGTTCGGCGGGAACTCGAACTGGCGGGGTCCGGTCTGGTTCCCGGTCAACTACCTGGTGATCAGCGCGCTGGAGCGCTACTACCAGTTCTTCGGTGACGACTTCACCGTCGAGTACCCGGCCGGGTCGGGCCAGTCGCATACTCTCGCCCAGATAGCGACCGACCTGCAGGGCCGACTGATCGCGCTGTTCCTGCGGGGGCCCGATCGCAGCCGGCCCTGCTTCGGCGCCAGCGCGCTGCTCCAGGGCGACCCGGCCTGGCGGGACAACCTGATCTTCAGTGAGTACTTCAACGGCGATACCGGAGCCGGCCTGGGCGCCTCGCACCAGACCGGCTGGACCGGCCTTATTGCCGACGTCATCCGGCGACGGCACGGTGTGGTGCCTTCGCTGGGGGCTGCGCTCATCGCCGTCTTCGAACGCGCCTAACAGTCCGACGCCGAGACGAGAGAGTGCTCTCAGAAGCCTTATGCGAGTGCACTCTCATGGCTGACCAGACGCCGCTGACGACAGCGTGCGCGGCGGGACCGGCCCCCTCCCCGGTCCCGCCGTGCCCCCGCTGCGCGCGAATCAGACCCTGGTTGCTGCTGGGCTGACTGCGTGATCCTGACTTGCACGCTGTTCCCGCCGCACGCGGACGAGTAGCACGATCGCGACGACGGATGCCACGAGCGCAAAGACGCCGCCGGCTGTTAGCGCTGCGGTCGGGTGCGCGCCCACGCCAAGCACGGAACTGCCCATGTCGACGATCCGGGCGATCAGTGACAGCCACCAGGCCCACCGGCTACCCCGCGCGAGACCGGCGGCGCCAACCAGCGTCAGTAGTGCGATGATCCCGCCGACCACGATGGCCGCAGCCGGCGGCGTGCCTGGTGTGCGGTCGCTGCTCGACACCATGAAGGGCACCGCAATGATGTCTTCCAGCGCGCAGATGGCCAGGATCACGATGGTGAGGCGGCGAAGAGGTGTCATCCAAAGCTCCTTCGGTTAGCTGTGACACGCTGCTCAGCTAGTCGCTGAGACTGCAGCCATCGTCGGCCCGCGTGCCGCGCAGCGCGCCGGCCGCCAGATGGAACGTTGGCCCGCAGCCGTCCGTCGGCAGATGGATTCCTGCAAGGCCCGCGTCCTGCTGGCAGGCAGCCGGGTAATTGTCAGCGAGCGCGCCCGCGACGCCGGCAGCTCGACCGCTTATTGTGCTCGCATGGGGGGGAAATCCCATACACGCGGCACATTTGCCCACGTGCTGACGATCGGCCTGCTTGCGGTTGCGATGGCCGAACTCGCAACAGCGATTGTCGCTGCGCTTGTCGGTGACGTTTCGTGGCGACGAGGCCGAACGCCGATAGTTGCTCTGGCTAGTCCTGGCCTGCGTGGTGGTGTTCGGGTACGCGGGCCTGTGGTGGGGGATTACCCGCACCGGACCGGTCCTGGCGCTGCTGGTGATCCCGCTTATTCCCGCTGCGATCACGGTCGCGATCCTGAGATACCACCTGCTCGACATCCGGCTCGTGTTCTCCCGCACCGTGGCGTACGCGATCGTGACCGGTCTGCTGGTTGGCGTCTACGCCGGGCTCATCCTGCTGATTACCCAGGTGTTCGGGTTCCACAGCCCGGT
>JASHSZ010000555.1 GCA_030040815.1 Streptosporangiaceae bacterium | reverse complement strand
GAGTCCCGCTCGAGCTGGGCTCGCGCGCGCAGCGGGTCGGCGTACTTGACCGCGCCGTCGACCTCGACGATCGTCCGGTACTGGGCCCAGAAGAAGTCGACTCTGGCGACCTCGTCGGCGGTCCCGATCAGGGCCTGCAGCTGCGGAGGAGGCAAGCCGCAGTTGCGGAAGACGACTCTGGCGATGGATTCCAGCGGTGACTCACTGCGCCCATCGGCGAAGCCGGTGACATCCGCGGCGATCGCCGCGCCCCGCCAGCGCGAGCAGGCGGCCAGCACAGACTCCAGCTCGTCCTTGGTGGCTAGCCGCCGATGCAGGGCGGCATCGGCGGCGACGACTCCAGCGTGGAACGGTAGCGTCCGGGCTAGGTCGATGGCGGTCCGAGCTGCGGTCGTGACCGACAGGCCAAGGTGCTGTGTCACGTGCTCAGCCGGCAGTCCTGCGCAGTGCTGTCGAATGCCCGCCGCCCCGCGCCAGCCCGCGCCCAACGGACGCGTCAGGTGTACAGCCGGGTCCCGGCGCCCGACGAGGCTGATTTTGTGCAGATAGGCGGCCGACTGGTGGCTGACAACCGCATCAGCGCCGCACAGCGCGACGGCACCAGCGACGGCCAGCAGCTGCTCGCCGTCGGGGAACGTCAGCAGCTTGCGTGCGTGAGGCCCATCTGCGTAAATACCTCGCCGCACCGTCATCAGGTCGCCACGAAGGATGGCAGCGCGGATCTGATCCTGCCGCCATCCCGCCGCTCTTAACTCCGCTGTAGTGACAATCCCGGCTACTCGGGCAGTTCGTAGCGTTGGTGGTCTGGTCATGCGCCCGAGGATGGTCCAAGCCTCTGACATCCTGGCAGTTGCAGTCATTTTGACGCCCGACTTGTACTGTTTGTTCGCACGTAACCGTTAGGATGTCGCGCTGCTAGTCCTCCCAATAACTCGTGGCCGGGCGGACAGTGTCCCGGTAAATATCGGTGGATGGACGAGCTACCGGAGCGGGTACTGCGCACCATCGGCGGGCGTGCGGCCGTGGACCAGCTGGCCAGCCTGAGTGCGGCCGATTTCACAACCCTGATGCTGGCGGTCGCGAGGCAGCGCGCGGCGCGCGAGACACCGGCCAGCCTGCTGCGCCGGTACCGTGGCGACCGGTTCGTTCAGCCCGCCAGCACCGAGTGGCAGCTCATCCGCACGGCCGAGGACACAATGACCGCGCACCTGCTGCCGGGAACTGAGCTACTGATGCTGCCGCCGCTGCTTCCGCTGGGCACCCACTCGGTGCTCGGGCCGATGAGCCAGGACAGGGTGGTGACCACGATGCGCGCCGTCGAGGTCGCTGCGGACCCGACCAACGCGCTGGCGCTCGAGGCGGCCATCCGGCGAAGGGCGAGCCCGGGTTCCGTCGTGCGGCTGGCCGCGTTCCAGCGGGTAGTCAGGGCGCAGCGGCCGCAGCCGGGCGGCCTGCCGCACTTCTGCCTGCTCGGGCTCGTGACCGCCGGTCGCGACGATGGTGGCCGCCGGTTCGAACGGGAAGCTGTCGCCGAGCACGTGCGCTCGCTCGTGGCCGGCCTGTCCGCCACTGGCCTCGATCCGGCGCAGGTGGCCGTCACGCCACTGTCGCCCGCCGGCGAGACGATCGCCGCAGCGGTGCGAGCCGAGCTTGCGGACGCCCCGGTCGATGTCGTGCTCGACCGCGACCGGCAGGCGGGTCGCGGCTACTACCGGGATTTGTGCTTCAAGCTCAAGGTGGCTGTCAGCGACCGAGCCGAGAGCGGGCAGGCAGGCCAGTCGGCTGGCGCCGCGTGGGCAGAGGTGGGTGACGGCGGCTTCACCGACTGGACGGCGCGGCTGACAGCGAGCGCCAAGGAGCGACTCCTGATCAGCGGTGTGGGTATCGACCGGGTGCTCATGCTGACGGCCGACGCGCCGTTGCGCCCGGGCCAGGCGGGCCAGGCGGGCTAGTCGGCTGCGGCACCAGCCCATTGTCGCCGGTAACCGCGCCGGGCCAACCCGGCCAGGGGCGTCATGTGGCGCGTCGCGTGTTGCTAGCCCCGCCGGGCGACCGGGCAGCCCCGTCGCCGGCGGTCGGCAAGCGGGTGCGCCCGGTCGGCTGCGGCCATCACCGGGTCACAGGTCCTGACTCTTGGCCCGCAGGTCGCGGGTGAAGTCGCCGACGATTGACCGCCCGCTGTCCTCGGCCGGCATCAGCAGCCAGCAGGCAAGGTAGATCGCGATGCCGGCGCAGCCAAGGAACGTAAGCGCGACGAAGGCGATCCGGACGATGAGGACATCGATGCCGGCGTAGTTGGCCAGCCCGGATGCCACTCCCGCGAGCATCCGGCCCTCGCTCGGGCGAATGAGTGTCGTGTGCCCGGTCTCGCCGTCCGGCACGGAGCCTGCGGCGGTCTGGGTGGGCGATGAGCCCGTAATTTCGGTCATGGCACTCAGCGTGCCGCGCGGCCGGCGGGCTGGCTATCGGGAACCACCCTGGGAACAACCCTGAGCGGACCCTTCTCAACGCGCTGCAGGACTAGGGCCTGTCCGGATGGCGGGCGGCGCCGAGACCGGGCCATCATGGGCACATGGCTGATCACGCGGATGCGTCGGGCGGGTGGCATGCCACGACCGGTCCCGCGCAATCGCCAGGCCCGGCATCCAGCCCCCGGTCGGAGGGGTCGGGCTGGCTAACGCGGCTCGGTGCCCGAGTGCGGCCGGACCAGCCAAGCGGCGGCCCGCTGCGCCGCCCGCTCAAGGGCCGCCTGCTCGGCGGCGTCGCGGCCGGCATAGCAGAGCGCACGGGGCTCGACCTCAGCCTGGTGCGGGCAGCGCTGATTGTCGCGGCGCTAGTCACGAGCGGATTCGTCGCGGCCGCCTACGTAGTCGCCTGGCTGCTGATTCCGGCACGGGACGCGGACACCAACATCGCCACCAGGGCGCTGGCCGACAAGCGCGGCATCGCGCTGGCCACGGCGCTGGCATCCGTGCTGGTGGTAGCGCTGGTCATCGCCTCCGCGCTCAACGCGAGCTGGGTCGTCAGCTTTGGGGTGCCGCTGATCGTGTGTGCCTCCGGCCTGGTGCTGATCTCGCGGAACGCCGATGCCGACGAGCGACAGTACCTGCGCGAGTTCGCCGATACGACCGGCCGGCCGAGCTCGGGCCGCCGGTCGCGGCGGCTGCTGCGGGTGACAGTCGCGGTGCTCCTGCTGCTGGGCGGTGTGGCGGCGCTGCTCAGCGACCACAAGATCAACGTGCACCTGCTGCTGCCGCTGGGCGGCATCGTGCTGCTCATCGCGGGCATGGCGCTCGGCTTCGGCCCGTGGTGGCTGCGCATCGCCAGGGACCTGGTCGAGGAGCGGCAGGCGCGAATCCGGGCCGAGGAACGCGCCGACATAGCTGCCCGAGTGCATGACTCTGTGCTGCAGACGCTGGCCCTGATCCAGCGCCGCGCCGCAGACCCGCACCAGGTCACGCAGCTCGCCAGGGCGCAGGAGCGGGAGCTGCGAGCGTGGCTATTCGACGGGCGGGCGCCGGGCTCGCTCGACGGTCAGGCCGCAACCGTGGCCGACGCCGTGCGGCTGATCCAGCAGGAAGTGGAGGCGCAGCACGGCATCTCCGTCGAGGCCGTCACCGTGGGCGACTGTCCCCTGGATGACGAGCTGACCGCTCTGCTCGCGGCCGGCAAGGAGGCAACGGTGAACGCCGCAAAGTGGTCGGGCGCTGCCGTGGTGTCGGTGTTTGCTGAGGTCGAGCCCGCCTCGGTGTCGCTGTTCGTGCGAGACCGCGGTCGGGGCTTCGACCCTGACGCCGTCCCGGACGACCGCAAGGGGCTCGCGGAGTCGATACGCGCCAGGGTGTCCCGGCGCGGCGGCTCGGTCACAATCCGCAGCGGTCCGGGGGAGGGTACCGAGGTGTCGCTGGTGATGCCCAGGTCGACGGCTGAATCGTCGGCGCGGCGATCATGACCGTGCCAGGCCCCGCATCGGCGCACGCGGTGACAGCGGGCTCCGGCAAGCCGCGGGTGTTCATCGTCGACGATCACAGCATGTTCCGCGCTGGCGTCAGGTCCGAGCTGTCCGGCGACGTCGAGATCGTCGGGGAGGCTGCCGACGTGGCACCGGCGATCAGCGAGATCTCCAGGTCCCTGCCAGACGTGGTGCTACTGGACGTACATCTGCCGGGCGGCGGCGGACAGGAAGTGGTCGCCGCGGTCAAGGCTGCGCATCCGGAGGTGAGGTTCCTCGCGCTGTCGGCCTCGGACGCACCCGAGGACGTGATTGCGGTGATCCGGGCCGGCGCACGCGGCTACGTCACCAAGACGATCTCGGGTACCGAGCTGGTCGACGCCGTGCGCCGCGTCGCGGGCGGCGACGCTGTCTTCTCGCCTCGGCTCGCAGGGTTCGTGCTGGACGCGTTCGCGGCCGGGGTTTCAGCGGAGCTGGACCGCCCGTCCTTCGACCCCGAACTCGACCAGCTGACTGCACGGGAGCGTGAAGTGCTGCGTCTGATCGCCCGCGGCTACACCTACCGCGAGGTGGCCAAGGAGCTGTTCATCTCGGTCAAGACGGTCGAGAGCCATGTCTCGTCGGTGCTGCGCAAGCTGCAGCTCTCCAGTCGGCATCAGCTCAGTCGGTGGGCGGCCGAGCGCCGGCTGACCTAGGGTGCGCCCAGCCTGGCAGCGGCAGCGCGATGCTAGGTGGGGCGGCGCCAGCCAACGTGGCCTGCGGAACGGGGCCGCCCACCGGCGCGGTACGCACGGAGACGTGCGCATGCTGCAGCAGCTGAGGTCGCCTGCGGTGGGCCATGCCGTGGCCCGAGTTGATCACGTGATCCATCCGCAGGTGGCAACGGGCACCTGGAACAATTCCCGGGCAACCTCGTCGCGAACGCGCTCGACGCACTGCCACCGCCCGCCCCGAGAGCCGTCGGGCAGCGGTCTCCCGCACAGCAACCGGGACTGAAGCAGCTGTCATTCGCGCACTCATGACTCCGGTCATCCGGCCGGGCAGGCTGTTGACGCCGTTCCCGGCGGCTGCTGGCTGGCCGAGGAAACGCAGAACCGATCAGAGGGGAACGGGTTCGTCCGGGCCAGACAAGCCTCGACGCCGCCCGGCCGCCAGAGTGCCGCGCTGCGGCCGACATATGATCGACAGGATTTGGGGTCGAAACCCGCCATCGTGGGAGTACGCAGTGGATACCGGTAAGCCCCAGCCGCGGCTGCCCAGCCTCGGCCTGGACGAGCTGCTCGCAGAGCTCCAGGTGCGGCTGCAGGCGGTGCTCGCCACCAGGAACCGGGTCAACGCGCTGTTTGACGCGGTTGTCGCGATCGGCACGAACCTCGACATCGAGGTAGTGCTGCGTGGCATCGTCGAGTCGGCGGTGTCGCTGGTGAACGCGCGCTACGGTGCCATGGGCGTCATCGGTGAAGGCGGGCGGCTCGCCGAGTTCATCCCGGTCGGGCTGACCGAGGAGCAGATCCACCAGATCCACCACTGGCCGGAGGGCAAGGGGCTGCTTGGTGCGCTGATCCGCGATCCGCGGCCGGTACGAGTCGCAGATCTGAGCACGCACGAGCTGTCGTCCGGCTTCCCGGCAGGCCACCCGCCGATGAGCTCGTTTCTCGGCGTGCCGATCCGCATCAGGGACGAGGTGTACGGAAATCTCTACCTGACCGAAAAGGCCGATGGCGGCGAGTTTGACGAGGAAGACCAGGCCGTGCTCGTCGCCCTCGCGGCAGCAGCCGGAGTGGCGATCGATAACGCCAGGCTGTATGACGAGGCGCGTCGCCAGCAGCGGTGGCTGGCCGCCAGCGCGGAGGTGACCAGGGTTTTGCTGTCGGGTGCCGATGTCAGTGACGCGCTCGCCCTGATCACCAGCAAGTCGCTGGAGATGTCCGGGGCCGACCTGGTCATGCTTGCGTTGCCGGCCGATGGCGGGGAGGTCCTGGAGATCGCGCACGCGGCCGGGGAATACGCGGCGGACGCGGTGGGCATGGTGGTGCCCGCCACCAGGTCGGCGTCCGGGATGGTCCTCGCCAGTGGCGAGCTGCTAGCCATCGCGGACTTCAGCCATGACGAACGAGTCGCGGCGGTGACGAGGGAACGGCTGAACCTCGGTCCCGCCGTGCTGGTACCGCTCGGCACCGCGGGCAATGTCCGCGGGGTACTGACCGCCGGGCGGCGGCCCGGCGCTAAGCCGCTGACCCCGGCGGCCGCGGACATGCTGGTCACCTTCGCCACCCAGGCCGGGATCGCGCTGGAGCTCGCCGAGCACCGTCGCCAGGCGGAACGGGTCGCCGTGTTCGAGGACCGCGACCGGATAGCCCGGGACCTGCACGACCTGGTCATCCAGCGGCTGTACGCGACCGGTATTTCGCTGCAGGGCTCCGTCGGCCTCATCGGCGCGCCAGAGGTCGCGAACCGGGTCAGCCAGGCCGTGGATGCGCTCGACGAGACCATCCGCGACATCCGGACGTCGATCTTCGAACTGCAGGCCCGGCCGCAGGCAGCCCCGGCTGGGCTGCGCTCGCGGATCGTCGAGGTAGCCGACGAGATGGCCGAGCTGCTTGGCTTCGCTCCGACGCTGCGGCTCGACGGTCCGCTCGACAACGGGGTGCCCGCCGATGCCGCCGAGCACCTACTCGGTGTGCTCAGGGAAGCGCTCTCCAACGCGGCCAGGCACGCTGGGGCCAGCGCGGTCGATGTGGAGGTGCGCGCAACCGACGCGCTGAGCCTGACCGTCACCGATAACGGCACCGGCATTAAGCCGGGCGGGCGGCGCAGCGGCCTGGTCAACATTGAGCGCCGAGCCGCCGAGTGCGGTGGCTGGCTGCGGGTCGGGAGCGCGGCCGGGGGTGGCACCCGGCTGGAGTGGCAGGTGCCGTTGCTGTGAGGTCGCGAAGGTGCCCCGTCGGCAGCGCTCGGGGAAGCGGGCGGCGCAGCGCCTCCGGTCGGAAGCGGCGGGAGGCCGCTAGCGCGGGCGGCTGCTAGCGCGGGCAGCCGCTAGCGCGGGAAGGCGCGGGACGCGTACACCGCCGCCTGCGTGCGACGCTCCACGCCGAGCTTGGCGAACAGGGCGGACACGTAGTTCTTGACCGTCTTCTCCGCCAGGTACATCCGCTCGCCGATCTGCCGGTTCGTCAGCCCTTCGCCGATCAGCTCCAGAATCTTGCGCTCTTGCGCGGTGAGGCCGGCCAGCGGGTCTGCCCGGGTCGCCTGGTCCCGCATCCGGGCCAGCACTCTGCTGGCGGCCTCGGGATCGAGCATGGACTCGCCTCCGGCGACGGTGCGTACCGCGCCGACTAGGTCCGTGCCGCGGATCTGCTTGAGCACGTAGCCGGCGGCACCCGCCATGATGGCGTCGAAGAGCGCTTCGTCGTCCCCGAACGAGGTCAGCATCAGGCAGGCAACCTCC
>JASHSZ010000554.1 GCA_030040815.1 Streptosporangiaceae bacterium | reverse complement strand
TCGGCTTCGTCGTCGCCGCCCTGCGGCGCCGCCGGGATAGCGGCGTGGCGCCTTTCACGGTGATGTCCTGCGACAACATCGAAGGGAACGGGGACGTGGCCCGCTCGGTGTTCGGCGCGTTCGCCGATCTTGCCGAACCGGGGCTGGGTGACTGGCTGCGGGCCGCGGTCGCGTTCCTGAACTCGATGGTGGACCGCATCACGCCGGTCACGACCGGCGCCGACGTCGCCCGCCTGGCCGAGGAGTTCGGCGTGGCAGACGCCTGGCCGGTGGTCTGCGAGCCGTACGTCCAGTGGGTCCTCGAGGACGACTTCCCGGCGGGCCGGCCGCGGTGGCAGGACTGCGGCGTCCAACTGGTCACCGACGTGCGGCCGTACGAGCTGATGAAACTGAGGCTGCTCAACGCCGGCCACCAGGCGCTGGCGTACCCTGCCGCGCTGACCGGATACCGCTACGTCCATGAGGCCGCGACCGACCCGGTCGTCGCTGGTTTCGTGACCGACTACCTGCAGCTCGAGGCGCGTCCCACGGTGCCGGACGTGCCGGGCGTCGATCTGGACGACTACGTGGCCGAGCTCATCGCGCGGTTCGCCAACCCGGCGATCGGCGACACGCTCGCCCGGCTGTGCGCCGGGGCGTCGGACAAGATCCCTAAGTGGGTGCTGCCCGTGGTCCGGCAGAACCTGGCGGCCGGGCGTCCGGTCGCCCGGGCCGCGACGCTTATTGCCGGCTGGGCCACCTATGCGGAGGGACGCGACGAGGTCGGCCGGCCGATCGAAGTCGTCGACGCGCTGCATGACGAGATCACCGGGCGCGCCAGGCTGCAGCGAAGCGACCGTCTCAGCTTCATCGAGAACGAGCGCGTGTTCGGCAACCTCGCCCGCCAGCCCGCTTTCGCCGAGCCGTACGCCGGCGCGCTCGACTCGTTCCACCGGCTCGGCGCCCGGCAGACGCTGGCCCAGGTCAGCCTGTAACGCCGCACCGCGCCGCGGATCGCATACGTCGCGCTACCCGCCCGCCATCGCGCCGACGATCAGGTACGGCTCGGCACCGACCACGACCCGGTCCGGCAGCGGCGCGTCGACGTCCTCGTGCGACAGATCCTCCTCGCACGCGAAGAACCGGATGAACGCCCGCCGCCGCTTCGTGTCCTGATCTCGGATCGTGCCGCGCAGCATCGGGTAGGCCGCCTCCAGCGCATCCAGCACCGCGCGCTGTGTGACCGCGCCCGCGACCTCCAGCTTCACTTCGCCGTTGATGCTGGCCAGCCGGCGCAGGTGCGAGGGCAGGACAACCCGGATCATGGCAGCGTCTGCACCTCTACCGACAGCACGGCCGGCAGGTCCCTGACAATCGGCATCCAGCTGTCGCCGCCATCGGCGGACCCATACACTTGGCCGCCGGTCGTACCGAAGTACACGCCGCAGTCGTCCAGCGAGTCCACCGCCATCGCGTCCCTGTACACGTTGACGTAACAGTGCTGCTGCGGCAGTCCCCTAGTCAGCGGCTCCCACTCGTCGCCGCCGGTCCGGCTCCGGTACACCCGCAGCTGGCCGTCCGGCGGGTAGTGCAGCGAGTCGCTGGTGATCGGGACCACATAGACGGTCTCGGGCTCGTGCGCGTGCACATCGATCGGGAAGCCGAAGTCGGTCGGCAGGTCGCCGCTGATCTCGTGCCAGGACTCGCCCGCGTTGTCGCTGCGCATGACGTCCCAGTGCTTTTGCATGTACAGCACCGACGGCCGGGACGGATGCATCGCGATGCGGTGCACGCAGTGGCCGACCTCAGCGTCCTCGTCGGGAATGCCCTCCGAGTGCAGGCCGCGGTTGATAGGCCGCCAGGTCTGGCCGGCGTCGTCGGACCGGAACGCGCCGGCTGCGGATATCGCCGCGAACATCCGGCCCCGGTTGGCCGGGTCCAGGAGGATCGTGTGCAGGCACATGCCGCCGGCCCCCGGCTGCCAGGACGAGCCGGTGTCGTGGCCGCGCAGGCCCGGCAGTTCCTCCCAGTTCTCGCCGCCGTCGGTGGACCTGAACAGCCCGGCGTCCTCCACACCGGCGTACACGGTGTCGGGGTCGTCTAGTGACGGCTCGAAGTGCCAGACTCGGGCGAACTCCCAGGGATGCGGGGTCCCGTCGTACCACTGGTGGGTGCCGGGCGTTCCCGCGTAGCTGAACTTGTTGCCGACCGGTCGCCAGGTGGCGCCGCCGTCGTCCGAGCGCTGCACAACCTGGCCTGACCAGCTGCTGGACTGCGACGCATAGAGCCGGTTCGGATCGGCCGGAGATCCCTTGAGGTGATAGACCTCCCAGCCGGCGAAGTGCGGCCCGCTCACCTCCCAGCTGCGGCGCGTCCCATCCGAGCTGAGCACGAACGCACCCTTGTGCGTGCCGACCAGTACCCGTACGCCAGTCATGATCATCCTTCCCGTGGGCGCTTCGTTGCGGCCCGTTTCGCTCGCTCGGTCATCCTCTCGCCAGACCGCCGGCACCGCGAGTCACCCCCGCAAATTGCCTGCTCACGCGGCTGGGAGTGCGGCGGCGGAGCCCGCCTCATCAACATGACGAATGAGGCGGCCCGAATTGGACGCTGTCGCACGAGCCACTTGCTGGCCGCAGCCCTACAGAGTGAACGATGTTTCCGCGGCCGAACGCAGGGAGGTACCCGGAGTCGGATCCGCGAGCGACCGCATGGCCGTTGCCCCGTACAGGATTAGCCCAGCCGCCACCACTGCTGAGATCACTATCGCTGCCACCCGCCCGTCGGCGTTGCCCCCGGGTTGATCGGCACAGCGGAGCCGCTGGTTGACTGGAAACCGAACCGCTGACCTCGAGCTTGCGCTGCGTGGTGGATAGGGACGGTGCTTGGCAGTGGATGTCGACCGGAATCCTGCCCCGCTGACAGCGCTCGTCCCCTCGTACCGGCCCCTGTTTGACCGCCTGCTCTCGGTCTGCGAAGGCGACGACCGGATCCGTGCGCTGTGGTTATCTGGCTCTCTCGCAAAAGGCACCGCTGACGGCGGCTCTGACCTGGACATCGTTGTGGCTGTCCGGGACGGCGATTTCGATGATTTCGCCGGGCACTGGCGGGAATGGCTTGCCACGATCACACCAACCCTGCTCGCGCGAGAGCTGCCGTTCGCGCGCGGCTGCTTCTACTCGACCACGACCGGCTGCGAGCGCCTCGACGTCATCAGTGAGCCTGTGAGCAACCTGTCCGCGTCGCGGCACCGCTACCGCCGCGTCATTTTTGACCGCGACGGCCTGGACGCCACCGTTCCTGCACCTGATCCGCTACCGGGACCTGACATCGACCGGCTGCGCTGGATCGTGGAGGAGTTCTTCCGCATCGAGGCGATCGCGCCGTTCCTGCTCAACCAGCGCCGCGATTACCTTGCTGTGGTCAACGGAGTACAGAGCCTGCAGCTGATGCTGTACGACGTGTTCGTCGAGTGCAACCAGCCGCAACCGCCGACGGGCATTAAGCAGTGGAGCGCGCGACTGACTTCGGAACAACGGGATATTCTGACGGCCCTTCCGGTCGCGAAGCCCGAGCGCGACTCGATCGTGGCGGCCCTTAGCGCCGTTGTCTCCGTGATGCGTACCGCGGGCCGAGCCGCCGTGACTGCCTGCGGCGCCAGCTGGCCCGGCGAGCTGGACGAGGGCGTCCAGCGGTTCTTCGAGCGGAGCCTTCAAGATCCGTACCGGCCGGCCAGGAAGCGACAGCGGCGTCACGGCGCGGCCCCGGCTCGCGACGAATGATGTCAGGCACGGCCGCTGGCTAGGCTGGTTGCCGTGCAGGATGCGCTCTTCGCCGACTCGCGGCTTACCAGGATCTATGACGTGTGGGAAGGCGACCGCACCGACCTGCCCCATTACCTGGCGATCGCGGCTGAGCTCGGAGCGCGCAGCGTGCTGGATGTCGGCTGCGGGACGGGCAACTGGGCGTGCATGCTCGCCGAGCGCGGTTTTGAAGTCGTCGGGCTGGACCCGGCCGAGGCATCGCTGGCCGTCGCCAGGGCCAGGCCAGGCGCGCAGCGGGTGCGATGGATCCATGGTGACGTGAAGAGCCTGCCGGCCCTTGCGGTAGACCTGGCGACGATGACCGGCAATGTCAGCAACGTGTTCCTTACCGCGCAGGAGTGGCTGGCGACGCTGACCGGCGTCAATGCGGCGCTCCGCCCCGGCGGCTACCTGGTCTTCGAGTCTGTGGACCCGGCCGACCAGCCGTGGCTCCGCTGGAACCGCGAGACCACCTGTGTCCGGCGGGAGGCTCCTGAGCTCGGCGTGTTCGAGAGCTGGGCTGAGGTGACCCAGGTGGCTGGTGACCTGGTGAGCAGCCGGCGGACGTTCGTTTTCGCAGCTGACGGGGCAACGCTGACCTCGGAGGGCACCCGGCGTTACCCGCCACGTGGAGTGATCGAGGACTCGCTCCTCTCGGCGGGCTTTGAGCTGGCGGATGTTCGCGGCGCCCCCGACCGCCCCGGCCTCGAACTGGTCTTCATCGCCCGCAAGCCCGCGGCGACCGCCTAACGGGCTGCGCGCGCATACTGCGCACTTGCCGTGGATCGCGTCCAACGGTCCTTCGAGCGGAGCCATCGGCGCCCGTGCTCTCCGCAGCGGCGACGCTAGCCGAGTCCGAAGGAGTCGCCGTGACGACCCGGCCGACGCGGGACGACGGCAATAACGGCGCGGAGGCGACGGGTGCGACCACGACCAGCACGCGAAGCGCGGCGATGCTAAGGGCAGCCCACCCCGAGGCCCGAAGCACGCGCATACCCCATGCTGCCTGACGTAGCTCAAGGAACTCCGTGGGAACAGGGCGCGAGTTCCCGGGGAGCGACAGCCGGACCGTGCCGACCCATCCCGAGCTCACGGGGTTCCTACTCGTTTGACAGCCGTCGGCAGATAGATCTAAAGTCTTAACGCCATAGTACTTTGAGGAGCAGGGTTGATCAGCTTCCGGCTCGATAGCCGCTCGGTGGTCCCCCCGTACCTGCAGATCGTCCAGCAGGTCCGCCAGGCGCTCCGGATGGGCGTCCTGAGCATGGGCGACAAGCTCCCCACGGTGCGGGAAGTCGTCGCGGCCACCGCGGTGAACCCGAACACCGTACTCAAGGCCTACCGCGACCTGGAGCGCGAAGGCCTGGTCGAGCCGCGGGCTGGTCTCGGCACGTTCGTGGTAGGCCGCCCGTCCGGCCCGCCGCCCGGCACGCACTCACGGCTGGCCGGCAGCCTGGCGCAATGGGTGCGCAGCGCGCGCGAAGCAGGACTGGATGACGAGTCGATCGAGTCGCTGCTACGTGTCACGCTGCGAGCGGCGGCTGAAGAGGAGACCGCATGATGGCCAGCAGTTACACCGCCGTGATCCAGACCTGCGGGCTGTCGAAGCGCTATCGCCGTGTCACCGCCCTCAACCAAGCGACAATCACCGTTCCCGAGGGCCGGATATCCGCGCTGATCGGCCAGAACGGCGCTGGCAAGACGACGCTGCTGCGGCTGCTTGCCGGGCTGGCCAGGCCGACCGGCGGCGACGTGGCGGTGCTCGGCAGCCGTCCCAGCCAGGACCCGGCCTTTCTCGCCGACATCGGCTTCCTGGCCCAGGAGATCCCGCTGTACCGGCGCTTCACCGCAGCGGATCACATCTGCATTGGCGCGCACCTCAACGCCCGCTGGGAGGGCGCTTCGGTCCGGCAGCGGCTGGAGAGCCTGGGCATTCCCCTTGGCCAGCGGGTGGGCACACTGTCCGGGGGCCAGCGTGCCCAGCTGGCGCTGGCGCTGACGCTGGCCAAGCGGCCCCGGCTGCTGCTGCTCGACGAGCCAGTCGCGGCGCTGGACCCGCTAGCCCGGCGGCAGTTCCTCGCACACCTGGCCGAGGCGGTGGCTGGCGGCGGCCTCACCGTCGTGCTGTCCTCGCATCTGATCGCCGACCTGGAACGCATCTGCGATCACCTCATCCTGCTGGCCGCATCCAGGGTCCAACTGTGCGGCGACATCGACACCCTGCTCGCCGAGCATCAGGTCCTCGTCGGACCCGCCAAGGACACCTCGGCCATTGAACGCGATCACACCCTGGTGCAGGCCGTGCGCACCAAGCGCCAGACGACAATGCTCATCCGCCGGAACGGGCCGGTCATAGACCCGGCCTACGAAGCCTCGGATGTCGGCCTGGAGGAGCTCGTGCTTGGCTACATGGGCCAGCAGGCCCGGCCGGCGCCGACCCACCTGACCACGATCGGAGAAGAGACATGACCTGGGTCGTCTGGCGCCAGCACCGCAATCAGGCGTATTTCGGCGTCGTCGCCCTCGCGGCGTTCGCGATCCTGATGCTGGTCACCGGCCTGCAGATGGCGTCGGACTATCACTCCGCACTCACCCTGTGCGCTGCCAGCCACTCCTGTGACAACCTCGCGAACACGCTGAACCTCGAAACCCCAGGGGTGTCCCTGCTGGTCACACTCACGGTAGCGATTCCGTGCCTGCTGGGAGTGTTCTGGGGCGGACCGCTGGTGGCCCGCGAATTTGAAACTGGTACCAGCCAGTTCGCCTGGATGCAGGGCATCAGCCGCACTCGCTGGCTGACCGTCACGCTTGGCTGGGTCCTGCTCGCCGCGGCCGCCTGGGGCGGCGCCGTCGCGGCCCTTGTCACCTGGTGGTCCAGCCCGGTGAACTCCCTGATGCAGCAGAACTTCCAGCCCAGCCAGTTCGACATCCAGGGCATCGTCCCCATCGGCTACGCGGTGTTCGCGGTGGCCCTCGGCATCGCCGCGGGCGCCCTGCTCCGCCGCACCTTGCCCGCGATGGCCATCACCCTCGTCGTCTTTACCTTGCTGCGCCTGGTGGTCAGCGAGGACTTCCGGTCGCACTACCTGACCCCGATCACCAAGACCTTCAGCTTCCTGCAGAACGGGCACGCGGTCTTGCCAACCGGCTCCTACTGGTTGGTCTCGAGTGGCCTCGTCGGCCCGAGCGGCCCGGTACGCGGCGGTCCACTCGGCGGCGGACCGACCGTGAGCGTCTACGGCGTACGGATGCCCGTTGCGCAGTTGCCGTCCGCGTGCCAGACGCTGTTGTTCCAGACGCCGGGCAAGAGTGCAGGCGGGTTCCCTTCGTGCATGGCCGCTCACGGATACCACGCAGTTATCAGCTACCAGCCCGCCGGCCGTTACTGGGCGTTCCAGGGCATCGAGACCGGCATCTTCGTATTCCTCGCCGCCGCCCTCATCGCCGTGACAGCGATCGTGGTCCTGCGTCGCGACGCCTGACCCGCATACCCAACGCCTGGCCGCCGGTGATCTGCAGCCCGGCTGTTAGCATGAAACTACGCCGAAGGAGCATGATCATGGACAGAGGCGGCTGGCACTATCCAGCTGGCGACTTCCGGGTCTCCGACGCCGACCGTGACCAGGCGCTCTCCGAGCTGAGCGCCGCGTTCCAGGCCGGCCGGATCACAGCGGACGAATTCGACCAGCGATCGGGGCAGACCCTGCGTTCCCGCACTGGGAGAGAACTGACCGCTCTGCTCGCCGACCTGCCGGTTGAGAGCGTCCCTGCGACGCGGAGCAGCGCCAGCGACCCAGCCCGTCGCGTCGCGGCCGCCAGGGTCGCCGCAGTGGCCGCGGTAGCCGCGTTCTGCTTCGCCACCGCCGCCGCGGTTGCCGCCCTGGGCACGGGTCCCACCCTCCAGCAAAAGGAGATCGCCGAGGCGATCGCTACCCGCCAGGGAATACCGCCCCACGTGTTCCCACCCAGTTCAGGCTTCAACTGGGCCGGCACGCTCACGCCAGCGGCAATCGCCGTACTGCTCATCGTGCTGGCGGTCTTCCTGCAGGTGCGCCTGGCCCGCGCCGACCGCCGCCACTAGACCGAGCGCGCTTCGCCGTCTCCGATAAGGCGGCAACGCTGACCCATTGGCAGCGCCAGCGCCACCCACAGCCGCTTTCTGGGTGATCACTCGACTCATATCTTGGTTTCCATTACATTACTGACATGGCAACAAAGTCCATCACGGGACAGGCCTTCTTCGTGCTCACCGCGCTCGCCGATGGCCCGCGACACGGGTACGGCATCGTGGGCGAGGTTGCCGAGCTGTCGCAGGACCGGGTGCGGCTGAAGATCGGCAGCCTGTACGGGGTGCTTGACCGGCTCGCCGCCGAGGGGCTGATCGAGCCTGACCGAGACGAAACGCACGACGGCCGACTGCGCCGCTATTACCGGCTTACCAGAGACGGGCGGCGCGCGCTGGCTGAGGAGGCCGAGCTGCGCGCCGCCACCGCTCGCGTGGTGCGGGCCAGGCTGGGGCTGACCGGCGGGCAGGCAGCTGGATGAGCAGCGACCTGGAGCGACGGTACCGCCGAGTGCTGCGGCTGCTGCCCGGCTGGTACCGGCGGCAGTGGGAACAGGACATGGTGGCAGCGTTCCTGGACAGCTGGCTGACCGGCGACCCGGAGGCTGACGAGTACATCGGCAAGGCTGCCGGGCCCGGCTGGGCAGAGACCGCCAGCGTGGCCGGCCTTGCCGTCCGGCTACACCTGGGCGGTGCCGTTACCCCGCGCCGACTCGCCTGGGGCCAGGCGGCGCGGAACGCCGTGCTCACGGTGCTGTTGGTGCACGCGGTGCGGGGAGTTGCGGCGCTGGCATTCCTGGCGTGGAGCCGACGCTGGGTCGGCTGGATTCCCGGCCCGCCCGCGAGCACGGTGAATACCTCGCCGCCGGGCGTCTGGGCGGTGGACGGGTACGTGGTTGACTACGCCTGGATCGTGGCTTTTCTGACGGTGGTTCTCCGCTACTACCGGACTGCCCGCATCATCGCGGCGCTGATTATGGTCATTGACCTGGTCTGGTTGCTGCAGCACACGATTAGTAGCACCCTGCCGCTGCCGTTCGGGCAGTGGGCCTACTGGGCCTTGCTCGACCTGGCGCTAGTCCTGGCCATGACCGCTTTCCACCGGGGCGCTCCGCCGCCCGCGCGCCGGTCCTGGCTGCTGGCACTGCCCCTCATTTATCTCCTGGTATGGGTGCCGCTCCTCGCGCTGCAGGTGACTGGCAACGCAGCCTGGGTACCGGACTTTTCCGGGCTGTGCTGCCTGCTGGTCGCCATCGCCTGCCTGGCACACACACCCTGGATCCGATCCCGCCCCGGCTCGGGCGTGTGGTCGCTGACCCTCGCCCTGCTCGCCACCGTCGCCGCGGCGTACCGGATCGTGTCGATTCTCGACTACGTACACGACCCGCACCTGATCGCTGTGAGCCTGGCCGAACTGCTCATTCTGTTGGTGGCCACCGCGCTGGTCGCCCCCGACGCTGCCCGGGCCCACACGGCGACGCCCGCACCACCGCCGTATCCGCACGCCATGGCTGCGTAGGAGGGGCCCGGGAGATGCCGTTCCGTCGTTCGCCCCGTCCTTCGACCGTTCTGGCCAGCGTACTGGCCGCGGCGAGCCTCATGTTCGCCGTTGGCAGCTGCAGCGGCATCACTCCCCTGGGCCCAGACACTTCCCCACAGCCGACACTTGTTGCGGGCTCGCCTGTGATAGTGGGCCCCGTGCAGGTTCTTCGGGCGTCTCCGTTCGTCCTGGAAGCCATGAGCGTCCAGGCCCCGACGCCGGCGGGCGGCTGTCCCGCTGGTTCCGTCGCGCTGTCCGGTGGTCCCGGCCAGTGCTATCGCGAGCTCAGCGCGCCGGTAACGATCACTGCCGCGGGGGTCTCCTCGCTCACTTCCTTCCCCCTTACAGGGCATTACGGATTCCTCATCGTCATACCCGCTGCTGAAGAGCCGGCGCTCAAAGCGATCACCACGACGGCCGCCGACGCCCACGGCTATCTCACCATCAGCGTCGCCGGCCGGACCTGGCTGCTCCCCAGCGTGCGACAGCCATTCACCAACCCACTCCAAGTCGCTTTGCCCAGCAGGAATCAAACACTCCAGTTGCACCGCCTGCTGGTCCCCTCTAGCTGACCGCACGCGGGGAGAAGCCAATGCCGCAAGCGCCAGTGCTGCGGGGCACCAGCAAGTCATCGAGTGTTGCCAAGCTCGTCACGCTGCACCACCGGCGGCGCGGGTGGGCCTGGGTAGCCGTCGGCAGCCTGATTGGCCTCGCCGTGTACGCGGGGATCGACGTCAACCTGTTCGCGCACCTCACCGGCGCGGCGGCAACCCTCGGCGTCATCCCCGTCTTCGCGCTGCTCGCCCTGCTTCTGGTCGGGGTCGTAGACGTAATCGTCGATACATCACGCCTGCACCGCGCCGACGCGACCGTCCGGGTGAGCGCGAAGAGCAGCGTTTCGCACTACCCGTGGTACGCCCACGCGCATTCCTGGCCGCCACGCCATCCTGCTAGCTGGATTGCCTGCCTCTTCATGCTCGCCGCGATGACGTGCATCACCGCCTACATCCTCCCCCAGGAAGTGAACGCGTGGGCGTATGTGACCGGAGTGGAGCACCAGGACACCTTCAACCCGGTGTCGTACGCCACCGCTTGCGCCACTGTGGGGCGAGGGGGGCTCGGTCAATGCCAGACGGTGACCCAAGGCTACCTTTCCAGCAACGGCGCGCGCGTCTACTGGGGCCCACAGGTGCCGATCGGCAAGCCGTTCAGCGTCCGCGACCCGCTCTGGGCCTGGGGCAGCGGGCGGGGCCTCATTGATGGCAACGGCTCGGCGATCGGGACGATCCTCGGGGGCCTGTTCTTCGATGGCGTAGCGCTCCTGCTGCTGTACGTGCTCGCCGTGGTAGTTCGCGACACGTCGCCGAGGCGAAGCCAGCCGGTGTCCGTGCCCGCTGGCGCAGGTCCGGGCCGAGCACCCAAAACACGACATCCCAGTCGCCATCAGCGCGGTCGGTCCGGCACGCGTCGCTGACCGACCGGTCGGCGCGATCGTCGCGGCCTGGCCGACTCCCGCCCCGGTAATCAGCTACGAGCTGCTGATGCTGATCGTCCGCCGGTCGGCGGGCACCGGGCCAGCCGCCGCCGGGGCACAGCCGGGCGCGGTGCACCTGAACGGGGCACGGTGCGCCTCAGGGCGGTCGCGAGGCCGCCCAGATGTACGCGGCCGAGCTCGCCCGATGGGCGCCCTCGGCGCAGACTGGATGGTCATTGGAGATCAGCCGCAACAGGAACTCGGCCACGACATCAGCACCGAACCCGAGTCCTGACGTCCGTCAATGGGCTTCCGAGAATCGCACTCAACCTTCTGCCCAGCCTCAGCGTTAGTTGAGTATGCGGATCCGGAAGGCAGAGCTGTCTTTCGAGGATTTCGTGCGCGCCCGGTCGGCAAGCTTGCTGCGGACCGCGTTCCTGCTGGCCGGGCAGAACCGGGCGGAGGCAGAGGATCTGCTGCAGCTGGCGCTGGAGCGGGTGTACCGGCACTGGGGCCGGGTCAGCCGGGCGGGCGAGCCGGAGCGGTACGTGCGGGCAATCCTGGCGAACGCGTCGGCCGACCGGTGGCGGCGGATGGCACGGCGGGCCGAGCGACCGCTGCTGGCTACCAACCCTGGGCCGGCGGTGCCGGACCGGACGACAGAAGTCGAGAACCGGGATTACCTGCTGCGAGCGCTGGCCGGGTTACCACCACGGCAGCGCACGGTGCTCGTACTGCGCTACTTCGATGACCTCTCCGAGATCGAGACGGCGCAGTTGCTGGGGTGCAGCGTAGGCACGGTCAAGAGCCAGGCGGCGCGGGGGCTGGCTCGGCTCCGGGCGGCGGCGGCGGCCGGTGATCGTCGACCAGCAGCCGAGCCGCACGCTAGGCCCGTGGTGGCGCCGGAGGTGGGCCGCGATGGCTGATATCGAGCAGCAGCTGCGTGCAGCCATGCGGGCGGCGGCTGAGGCGCAGGAACCGGTGCCGGGCGCGCTGATCGCCGCAGTACGGCGGCGGCACTGTCGGCGGTCGGTGCTGCTCGCCTGCGTGGCGGTACTGGTGGCCTTCGCGGTGGCCATTCCGGCGGTGATCGTGGTGCGCAGGGTCGTGGCGAGCCCGGCGCCCGCCACGCAGCAGCACCTCCCGATCGGCCTGAAGGGACTGCCGCTGCCCGCCGGCACCAACCTGCAGTTCCTGACCAGCATGTCACCTATGTCACAAGGTCAGCCCGCGTGGTACTCGACCGCGACTCATGCCGAAACGCCCATCACCGGCCTGCCGTCGCAGCCGCAGGGTTTCTGGTTGTACGGGCGGGTCCAGGGTGGAACCTGGGAATCGGGCGACTGCATCCATTACAGGTGTTACGGCCCGCACGAGTACTACTTCATCGCCGACGGCTCGCACACCGCGACCCCCATCGGCACCGGAATTGCGACGTGGGGCCTCGTGCCGTCGAGCAGTCCGGGTGCCGTCTGGCTGGTCAGCTACCCACACTACTGGGACAACCCAGCGACGACGTCAGCCACCGCACGGCTGGTCAGCACCTCCGGGCAGGCTCTCGGCCCGCAGTACCTACTGCCAGCCGGATACTTCCTCCAGGCGGCGGTCGGCCGGTACCTGCTGCTGCGAAAGATACCCTTGGCCACTCACCCCTTCGTTCTGTGGGATCCGGCTGCACAGCGGGTGATAAGGACTATCGACGACGCAATCGCGGTCAGCCACGACCAGATCGCCTGGACCGACGGGTGCCGAGGCTGCCACGTGCAGATCCTGAACGTAGTCACTGGAAAGAACCTGTCCACCCCCCTTCCGGCCGGCCCGCAGCCGCGAAGTTCTCACCTGACGGCGGTCTGGGGCCTTGGGAGTTTTAGCGACAACGGACAACTGCTCGTGTACGAGACTTTCGGCGGCACGGTGGACATACTCAGCGTCAAGAGCCGAGTGCTGCTGACGGTGATACCGGCCGTCGGCGCGGGCGAGCACTCCGTGGCCGGGTGGCTGGACGGCGGCCCAGTCCTCATGGTCGCGGCCTGGCCGGACACCGGCCCGCGCCGCAAACCGCGGCCGCCTGCGCAGATCGGCTTCTGGCAGCCCGGTGACACAAGGCTCCGGGTGGCGACGGTCAAGAGCACTGCTGAGACTTACGCGCTCAAGGAATGGGTTTACTCCATGCGCTGGGACGGATACGGCGTGCAATCCATCGGGAACCCCAACTAGACACCCGCAAGGCTCTGGCCTAGCGCTCCTGCTCACGACGGAACCCTCTCGGCGCACGCCAGCCGCCGAGGAAACCGCGTTGACTTCAACGACACTCGAACTTCTAGGCTCGAAGTCGTGACCGGGGATGCTGTTGCCGAGACGTCCCCGGCACGCCGCACCTCACGCCGCGCAGGCCAATGGTGATCAGGCCAGCGCAACCGGAAGTCTCTAGTCAGCGCAGCGCCGCGCGCTAACCTCTCGCCGCTGCGATCACAGGTACGTTTCGCCTATGACAGTGTTCGCGTTGTGGAGCGCACCACGAACACGATCAACGGCGTTCTTTCGCTCGATGGTTGAGCGTGGCGACATGACCGTCCTCCACGAGCCGTTCTGCAAGATAAGGGACTTCGGGGAGACTGATAGCGGAGGGCGCAGCTTCGACTCACCGCAGACGCTCCTTGACTGGCTGCTTGATGAGACGCATGACATGCGCGTGTTCGTGAAGGACCACCCCCCGACCTACTACCTCCAGGACATGCTCGCCGACCGGCGCTTCCTCGCTGAGATCCGGCATGCATTCCTCATCCGCCGACCCGAAG
>JASHSZ010000553.1 GCA_030040815.1 Streptosporangiaceae bacterium | reverse complement strand
TCCAGGCCGACCATGAACAGACTCGTGCAGCAGATCGCCAGGATCAGCATCCGGCGCGAGTGAGTCAGTTCGTGTGGGCCCATTAGACCAAGTATGCCGGAAGAAACTTCGTCAACCGGAAGTTGACTGATCGGGTCGTCAACGTAAGGTTGACCCATGACGCCACCGCCCACGCTCCAGGAGCTCATCGACACCGTCCGGCAGGATGCCGGCACCGAGGACCCGATCGGCCAGCTATTGGTCGCGTCAGCGACCGCGTCCGGCCTCGAGCAGACCACCGATGCCCTGCTCGGGCACTTCGTCGACCGCTGCCGCCGGGCGGGCCGGTCGTGGACGGAGATCAGCGCGGCGCTCGGGGTGACCAAACAGGCCGTGCACAAGCGGTTTGCCGGCGCGCTCGCCGAGCGGGTCGCCGTGACGACCGACCGGCCCACGTTTGAGCGATTTACCCAGCGCGCGCGCAGCGTGCTCGTAGCCGCCGACGCGGCGGCGGCGGCGAGCGCCTCTCTTGTTATCGGCACCGACCACCTGCTGCTCGGGCTGTACGCCGAGCCGGACGGTGTCGGCGGAAAGGTGCTGCTCGACATGCAGATCAGCCGCGAGCAGGTGGAAGCGGCACTGCGCGCCCTAGACGAGCAGGTCCGCCCGGCCGACGGATCCGACGCCACCGCAGCCAGCGGACGGGACCGGACTGGAACTCGGCCGGCACAGCCAGCGTGGCCGGCCGATCCGGTGACGGGCCGCCGGCCGATGACGCCGCGGGCCCGCACCGCGCTGATGAACGCGGTGGCGGTCGCGCTGGAACTCGGTCACGACTACATCGGCACCGAGCACATCCTGCTCGGCCTGTACCAGGACCCGGATAACCTCGCGTCGCGCGTGCTGGCCGAGGCTGGCGCCGGGCGCGCCGAGATGGAGGCGCGCGTCGCCGAACTGCTCCGCGGCTTCACCAAGCCCTGAGCCCGGGCCGAGCAGCTCTCGCAGACATCGACGAGGTTTCAGCCTCAATCGTGCCCGGATGCACTCGTTTGTATTTAGCGACAACTCCGTCGGGCTCTGGCGCCAGGGGCCGGACCTGTGCGGCAGGGCGGTCAGCCGATGTCGCGGCGGCGGAGCCCTGCGAGGCCCGCCGCCGCGAGCGCAACCGCCGCCACGGACAGCCAGACCACCGGCGTCGCGCTGACCGTGCCACCAGGCAGCTTCGGCACGTGCGTGAACGGCGAGATGTCCTGTACGCCCTGGGTCAGCCGGACGGCGGGTCCGATCAGCGCGATCAGCCCGACGACCGCGACTGCTCCCCAGCCGATCCCGATGCTCCACTGCGGTACCAAACCGATGAGCAGGCAGGCGACGCCTGCCAGGCACAGCGCGGCGGGCAGCTGCACCAGGCCAGCCTCGATGAGCCGGGCCACCCAGGTCCCGACATCGGAGGCCGCCAGGCCGAATCCCAGACCCATCCCGATCGCGCCGATGACAAGGATGACAGCGGTCCCGACGACCGCCATCAGCAGCTGGCTGCCGCTCCAGCGGTACCGGCTCACCGGCGCCGCGAGCACCGGCTCACCGAGGCCGTCGGTCTCCGTGGTCCGCAGCCGGAGCACCGCGGCCGTCGCGTAGGCGGCTGCGACCAGGCCGAGCAGGCTCATGCACGCGCCGAAGTAGGAATCGGTGAGCGCCGTGTGCCCGGAAATCCGGTCGAGCACCTTCTCCACTCCTCCGCCACCCGAGCCGAGCAGCTGGCTGATGCCGTTGCCGACCACGCCGATCGCCAGCCCCGCCACGAGGAAGCCGGCCGACCAACCCGCGAGGCTGCCGCGCTCAAGTCGCCAGGCCAGGCCGAGCGGACCGGCGAGCAGACGGCCCGCGGTTCCCGGGCCAGGCCGGGACGGCACCAGCCCGGCGCCGACATCACGGTGGCCGGCCAGCGCGAACGCCGCTGTCGTCCCGGCCACGATGACCGCAGCCGGCACCGCGAGCACCCACCACCGGTCGCCCGTAAACGGCCTTACCAGCTCTGCCCAGCCGATCGGGCTGAGCCAGGTCAGCCAGCTGAGCCCGTGGCTGCCACCCGAGTCACCGACACCGCGCAACAGGAATGCCACCCCGAGCGCGGTAGTGGCGATTCCGCGTGCGCCTCTCGCCGTGCCGCTGACCTGGGCCGCGATCGCCGCTAGCACGGCAAAGGCCATAGCGCAGGCGGCCTCGCCCAGCCCGAACGCCAGGGCCCCGGCCGCTGGCACCCCGTACAGCACGAGGATCAGCGTGGTCAGCCCCAGCGCGACGGCGTTGGCGACCAGCGGCAGCAGCAGCGAGGCGGTCAGCGGCGCCGGCCTGCCGACCACCGTGGAGCCGACCAGCTCCAGTCGGCCCGCCTCCTCGTCGGCCCTGGTGTGCCGGATCACCAGGAAGATGCTCATGAGCGCGGCGGCCAGTGCGGCGTAGGCCAGGTACCGCCACGCCAGCACCGCCCCGTAGCTGTCCCCGTGCAACTGGCCGTAGATGAACAGCAGCGCCGCGTCGTGGTGAACGGTCACCGCGAGCGACGCCCGGTCTGCCGCGGTCTTGTACACGAGCTTCACGGCGTACCCGCCCGATACCGCGATGATCAGCAGCACGTAGATCCAGATCGGCAGCAGCCGCCGGTCGCGCCGCACGGCGAGGCGGAATAGGTCGCCGACGCCGGCCAGCGCTCCGACCGGGCCGGCGCCGCCGCCAGCCGGCCTGGCTTGCCGACTCGGTGCCTCGGCCCCGGTCCGGCTCATCGGAGGTCCGGAGCCTGCGCGACGGCACCGTCGGCCGCAGATCCGGCCGCCGCGGGCCCGGCCGGATCGCCGCCCGCCGCAGGTCCGCTCTCGTAGTGCCGCAGGAACAGCTCCTCCAGTGTCGGCGGCTGGCTCGTCAGCGTCCGTACGCCAGCCGCGACCAGCAGCCGCAGCACGTCCTGCAGCCGGTCAGAGTCGGCCTCGCAGCGCACCCGGCTCCGGCCGCCCTCGCCAGCGTCGATCACGAGGTCGTGCACGCCGGGCAGCTCCGCGAGCCCGGCCGGGCGCGCATCCAGCTCAGCGGCGATCGACGTCGTGGTCAGATGCCGCATCTCGGCGAGCGTGCCGGTCTCGACGGCCCGGCCCGCCCGGATGATCGTGACCCGGTCGCAGAGCGCCTCCACCTCGGACAGGATGTGGCTGGAGAGCAGGATGGTCCGACCCCCCGCCCGCTCCTCCTCGGCGCACTGGCGGAACGCCGCCTCCATCAGCGGGTCGAGCCCGGCTGTCGGCTCGTCCAGGATCAGCAGCTCGGCGTCGGACGCCAGCGCAGCGATCAGCGCGACCTTCTGCCGGTTGCCCCTGGAGTAGGCGCGCGCCTTCTTGGTGGGATCGAGGTCGAACCTATCCAGCAACGCGGCCCGGCGCTTGCTATCAAGGCCGCCCCGCAACCGGCCGAGCAGGTCGATCACCTCGCCACCGGTGAGAGTCGGCCACAGCGTCACGTCACCGGGCACGTAGGCAAGCCGCCGGTGGAGCTCGACGGCGGCCCGCCACGGGTCGCCGCCGAGCAGCCGCGCCGTGCCGCCGTCGGCGCGCAGCAGGCCGAGCAGGATCCGGATCGTGGTGGTCTTGCCCGCGCCGTTCGGGCCGAGGAACCCGTGCACCTCGCCCGCCGACACCGTCAGGTCGAGCCCGTCCAGCGCGACGGTCTTACCGAAGGCTTTGCGCAGCCCAGCGACTTCGATAGCGTTCACGCTGAGCACGTTACATCAAATTCAGAAACCACTGAATATAGGTCAACGGAAAGCTAATGGGCTGCTAGTGCCTGCACCAGAGCGCAGCGATCAGGGCGACCGAGGGGTCTCGCCGCGGGCTGGCCAGCCCAGCCCGGCGGGCGCTGAGTCCAGCCGGCGCGATCCGGTGGCGGTGCGCGCCTTCATCGAACGGTTCACCGGGCACCTCACGCAGTCGGGGTTCCCGCGGACTCCCGCTCGTCTCTTCGTTGCCCTGCTGACCTCTGACTCCAGCACGTTCACCGCGGCAGAGCTCGCTGACCTGCTGTGCACCAGCCCGGCCTCGGTATCCAGCGGCGTGCGCTATCTGCTGCATGTCGGGCTCGTCGCGGCAGAAGGCGAGCCCGGCTCGAGGCGGCTGCACTACCGGATGTCCACCCGCGTCTGGGAGGACATCGTCCAGCTCCGGGATCGTCAGTTCTCGGACTGGGCGGCGGAGCTGCGCCACGGCGTCGACGTGCTCGGACCGGCCACGCCCGCTGGAGCGCGAATGGCGCAAACCGTTCGGTATTTCGACTTCATCGGCCAGGAGATCGTCGGGTTGCTGGCCCGCTGGCGGGCTCAGTCCGGCACTGCCGAGCCTGCGCAGGCCGACGCCGAGCGTTAGGTTTCCGCTGTCGGGGATTACCTGCGATGGCCATGCGTTGGTAAGACTGATGGGAACGGCAAGGACGGAGGCTGTGAGCGGTGTCGCATAACCCGGCTGACCTGTACGAGGTAAGCCCTGGCGCGCCACGCACCGACGGCGACTTGGTCATGCTCTATTACCTCGACGGGTTCATCGACGCTGGCGCGGCCGGGCGGCTGCTGACCGCGCACCTGATGTCGACGCTAGAGCACGAGCAGGTGGCCACCTTCGACATCGACTCGCTGCTCGACTACCGGTCGCGCCGTCCGATCATGACCTTCGCCAAGGACCACTGGGACGACTACGACGCGCCCGAGCTCGCCGTGTCGCTGCTGCGCGATACCGAGGGCACGCCGTTCCTGCTGCTCGCCGGGCTCGAGCCCGACCGCGAATGGGAGGCGTTCACCGCCGCAGTGGTGCAGCTCTCGGCAGACCTCGGGGTCCGGCTGTCCGTCAGCTTCCACGGCATTCCAATGGGCGTCCCGCACACGAGGCAGCTCGGCGTGACCGCGCACGCCACTGCGTCCGGGCTGATCGATGGCTACCGACCGTCGATCGACAAGCTCCAGGTACCGGGCAGCGCCGCCGCGTTGCTCGAGTACCGGCTCGGCGCCGCGGGCCGGCACGCGATCGGGTTTGCCGTGCATGTGCCGCACTACCTGTCCCAAGCCGCGTACCCGGCCGCGGCGGCGACCCTGCTGGACTCCGTCCAGCGTGCCTCCGGGCTGGTGCTGCCCGGCGACGCCCTGCGCGAGGCGGCACACCGCACGAACCTGGAGATCGCGCGTCAGGTCGAGGGCTCCGCCGAAGTGGCCGAAGTCGTGCATGCGCTCGAGCAGCAGTACGACGCGTTCACGGCCGACCGAGAGAACCTGCTCGCCGACACCGAGCAGGTGCCGACAGCGGAAGAGCTCGGCGCCGAGTTCGAGCGCTTCCTCGCCGAGCAGCACCGCGGCGAAAACCCCGATTCCTGACCAACACGTCTCACCGGCGGACTGGCGTCCTCGACTGTCGGAACTGCCCGCGGCGCGTCCGCCGGCGTACCGAAAGTTGGCCAGCGCCAGAGCGAAGCGTGTCCTTCGCGTGGGCATGGCAGTGGCCGGTCTACTACCGGTGCGCAGTGCGCAGCCGGTAGCGAGGGGACGGTAACGCCCGTGGGCGAGATGCGATGAGCCGGGCCGATATCCGCGAACTCTCGGTGCCGAGCGCCGGACTGCAGCGGGGCGAGGTTGTGGTCCCAACCCTCGTCGGCGACCCCGTGCACGGGCTGCTGCGCTGTCCGGCGGCCCGGCTGGTGGCTGGTTCGCTGCGAGCCAGGGGAAGGCCGGTTCGCGTGGGCGACCTTCCCGGCGAGCCGGGCGCCGGCGCTGACGCACGGGTATTCCTGGTGACCTGCCCGCGCGAGGAGGGTGATACCGCGGTGGCGGTTGCGGCCGCGGCCACGCTGGGCGATGCTCTGTCGGCGGCAGCCGCCAGGGCCGCGGTCGAAGAGTGGGCAGCGGTGTTCGCCAACCGGTCGCTGCTGCTGGCCGGGAGCCCCTGGTGTAGCGGCGCACTGCACGCCGGCAGGGCAGCCATTCAGGCCGCGTCCGACCACGAGGGCAGCGGGCGCCGGGTCTACGTGCTGACCCCGGCTGTCAGCCCGCCCGAGACCGTGACCGCGCTCGGCAACCTCGGCGCGATCGTCACTGACTCACTCGACGGCGTCGAGCCCGGGGCCGTCGTCGTGTTTCCCGCGCACGGGGTCACTGCCCAGCTGCGCGCGGAGGCGGCCCGGCGAGACGTGACCGTTGTCGATGCCACCTGCCCGATGGTGGCCGCGGCTCAGGCCGCGGCCGGCCGTGCCGCCGATCGCGGGCACCAGCTCTTGATCGTCGGCCCGCCGGATCATGCCGCCACCAATCCGATCAGCAGCCACGCCCCGGGCCGCGTGACCGTGGTGGACACGCCGGCCAAGACGGCGGCCGTCAGCGCGGGTAATGGCGGACCCGTTTCGTATCTCCTGCAGCCCGGTTTCGCGCTGGAGGCGGGCGCCCCTATTGTCAGCGCGCTGCGGTCGCGCTACCCGGCGGCCCGCCCCGCGGTGCCCGCGGAGACCTGCTATGCGCCATCCGACCGGGCCGGGACGATCTATTCTGTCGCGCTGGGCAGCGACCTGATGCTCGTGGCCGGCGATCCGCAATCGAGCGATGCGCGGTACGTCTGCGCGCTGGCTCGGGACGCCGACACCAAGGTTCAGCTCATCGGCGATGTCGAGGACATCAAGCCGACCATGCTCAAGTCCGTGCTCACAGTCGGGATGGCCGAGTCCACGTCTGCCGCGCCCGGACTCGCGGCACGCGTGCTCGAGGCGCTGTCTGGCCTCGGCCGTCTGAGCGTCGCGCGTCGTCGACTCACCACCGAGAAGACCGCGACCGCTCTCGGCTAACCCGACAAGAAACGCAAGCGCCCTCGGCTTACCCCACAAGGAAAAGGCGGGCAGTCCGGGTTGCGGCCCATAGGCCGGCGGTCCGTGCTGGGATACTATTGTCCGCATGGCGGACAAACCGGGCAGTGGCCTTGATCACGACCGCTCCGGCCCGCAGCCCCGCACAGGCACCGGGTTTTTCCGACAGCGACTCGAAGCCGGGAAGTTCGCCGTCACGGCCGAGATCGGCCCGCCCCGCGGCGCCGACACCGCGCCAATCGCCAGAAAGGCGGCCGCGCTGCGCGGCTGGGTGGACGCGGTCAATATCACCGACAACCAGGGCGCTACCGTCAAGCTGTCGAGCCTGGCCGGGAGCGTCGCCGCGCTCCGCGCAGGCATCGAGCCCATAATGCAGCTCACCTGCCGGGACCGGAATCGAATCGCGCTGCAGTCGGAGTTGCTGTCGGCATCGGCGCTCGGCGTGCCGAACGTGCTGATCATGACCGGCGACCACCCACGCAACGGTGACCACCCGGACGCGACCGCTGTGTTCGATCTGGACAGCACCAAGCTGCTGGCGGTCGCGACGGCGATGCGTGACCAGGGCCAGCTGATGTCGGGCGCGGAGCTGAAGCCGCCGCCGTCGTGGCTGCTCGGCGCCGTTGAGAACCCGCCCGGCCGGGCCGACAGCGCCGCTGAGGCCGAGGCGGCCGCCGACAAGGCCACCAGCCGGCTCGCCCGGAAGATTGATGCCGGGGCGCAGTTCGTGCAGACCCAGTTCGTCTTCGACGTCTCCGCGTTCGCGGCGTGGATGACGCGGGTGCGCGACCTCGGCCTGCACGAGCGCAGCTTCATCCTGGCGGGCGTCGGCCCGGTACGGTCGCAGCGGGCGCTCGAGCACCTGGCCACGATCCCGGGTGTCGTCATCCCCGACTACGTCACCGAGCGGCTGACCGGCCTCAGCCCGGATCGGCTCCGGGCCGAGGGCGAGAAGCTGTGCAGCGAGATCATCGCTCGGCTCGCAGACGTGCCCGGCGTGGCCGGAGTGCACGTCATGGCGATCGGCGCGGAGCACGCGATTCCTGGCATTGTGGCGCAAGCTGGCCTTCCGCCCCGGTAACGCTCTAGCCTCGATCCAGGCGTCGGGCGCGGGCTGGTTGTCCCCACCCGGAGTTCCCGATCGTCCTCGTGGCGACGGGCCAGGCGTTGAAGGAGGCCTAATGCGATACATGCTGCTGGTGTGCGGCCAGGAGGAACTCGACGACCCCGCGGCCGGGCACGAGGAAGACGAGCCGTGCTGGGCGCCCTGGGCGAGGGAACTGCAGACCAGGGGTGTGCTGCTGGTCGAGGGCTCGCAACTCCAGCCGGTCAGTACCGCCACCACGGTCCGGAACTCTGGTGACGAGGTGCTGGTGTCCGATGGTCCGTTCGCGGAGACCAAGGAGCAGATCCTCGGCTACGACGTGATCGAGTGCGCCGACCTCGACGAGGCGATCTACGCGGCCGCCCGGCATCCGGCCACTCTCAAGGGCGGCGTCGTGGAGGTGCGGCCCATCCTGGCCAGCGTATGACTGACGTCGAGGCAGCGGTGGCGGCCGCGTTCCAGGAGGAGTGGGGCCACGTCGTCGCGACGCTGATCCGGATGACCGGCAACTGGGATCTCGCCGAGGAGTGCGCCCAGGACGCGTTCGCGGCCGCGCTGGCGCACTGGCCGACCGACGGCGTACCCAGCCGACCGGGTGCGTGGCTCACCACGACGGCGCGCAACCGCGCGCTCGACCGGCTGCGCAGGAGCAGGACGGAGGCAGCCAAGCTGCAGGAGGTTGCCGCGATGCCGGGACCGGCCGAGCCCCCCAGTCCCGACGACAGCGGGGTCACCGATGACCGGCTTCGGCTCATCTTCACCTGCTGCCACCCCGCGCTGACGCTGGAGGCGAGGGTGGCCCTCACCCTCCGTACCCTGGCCGGACTGACCACCGCCGAGATCGCCAGGGCCTTCCTCGTGCCCGAGGCCACCATGGCCAAGCGGCTGACTCGGGCCAAGCACAAGATCCGCGACGCAGGAATTCCCTACCGGGTCCCGCCCGCGCACCTGCTCCCGGACCGGCTGTCCGGCGTGCTCGCCGTGCTGTACCTGCTGTTCAACGAGGGCTATTCGGCATCAGCGGGCGCGCAGGTCCGGCGCGGTGACCTCACGGCCGAGGCGATCCGGCTCGCCCGCCTGCTGGTCGCGCTGATGCCAGACGAGCCCGAGGCGGTCGGCCTGCTCGCGCTGATGCTGCTGCAGGACGCGCGGACGGCGGCGCGGCTGGACGACGACGGCGAGCTAGTCACGCTCGAGGACCAGGACCGATCACGCTGGGATGCCGACAAGATTGCGGCGGGTCTGGCCCTGCTCGCCGGCGCCCAGCGGCGCACCCCGGCCGCCGGGCCGTACCTACTGCAGGCGGCCATCGCGGCGTGCCACGCCCGCGCAGCCGCGGCGACCGACACCGACTGGGCGCGGATCGCCGCCCTCTACGGCGAGCTCGGCGTCCTCGTGCCCAGCGCGGTGGTGCAGCTCAACAGGGCGGTAGCGGTCGCCATGGCCCGCGGGCCCGCAGCCGGGCTAGCCCTGGTCGACGAGCTCGCCGGGGGCGGCGCGCTGACTTCCTACTACCTGCTGCCGGCGACCCGCGCGGACCTCCTGCGCCGGCTCGATCGCCGTCCGGAAGCGGCGGAGAGCTACCGGGAGGCGCTGGCGCTGGCGAAGACCGAGCCGGAACGGCGGTATCTGGAGCGGCGGCTGACGGAGGTCAGCGGCCGCTGACGGAGGTCGAAGGCGGACAGCAGCCCGGTCGTCTGCACCGTGGCCGACCACACGGCCTCCGACCGCGCGCGGACCACGCGGGTCACGCCGAAGAACCGGCGTTCCGTACATAGGCAGCCACAGGCGGGAGCTATCGTTCGGTCTGTGCCAGCCGGAACATCGCGACCCAGGACTGCCGCCGTCGGTGCCCTCATTGCCGTCGCCTGCTTGCTGGCTGGGTGCACATGGTTGACCGGTTCGCATACCACATCCCCGTCAGCCACCCCGACCGCGGCCGCGCCGACCCAGGTTGCCCAGCCCGTCTACCCGTTGCCGACCCCGCCGGCCAGCGCCGCGGGCGGCTCGACCACGGCTATGCACTGGGGAACCGTCTTTGGCACGGGAGCAAACATGCTGGACACGCTGACCGTACCGGCCACCGTGACGCTGCCGGGCACCATAGCCGAGGTTGGCAGCTCGAACTCGACCGAGTACGCGCTGCTGACCAACGGCAGCCTGTACGCCTGGGGAGTCGGCATTACCGGCGAGCTGGGCGACGGCGGCACCCAGAACTCGCTCAACACGCCGGTCCAAGTTCACTTCCCACCGGGCGTCAAGATCGCGTGGATACCCACCGACGCGATGCCCTACGACACCGGCCTGGCGGTTGACACCACGGGACACGTGTGGGGCTGGGGCGAGAACGGCTTCGGCGACCTGTGCCTCGGCACCACGCACTACTACCTGACCCCGGTGCGGCTGCCATTCAGTCTCGTGACCGCCGTCGCGGGGGCCAGCAACCACGCGCTGTTCGACTCCAACGGCGCGGTCTTTGCGTGCGGCCAGAACGCCGACGGCGACCTGGGCGACGGCAGCAACGCCAGTACCACCTCGCCGGTTCGCGTGTCGGGCCTGCCTGGCTACGCCGTCACGACGCTCGTGGCGTCGTTCGCCAACTCCGGGGCGCTGCTCGCCGACGGGCAGTACTACGACTGGGGCTATAACGGGGCCGGCCAGCTCGGGGACGGCGAGCTCGGGCCGTCGTCCGACGTTCCCGTGCCGGTCAGTCTCCCCCAGCCGGTGAGCCAGGTGGCGCTCGGCGGCTCGCTGTGGAATAACGGCCAGACCCTGGTCATCCTGTCGACCGGCACGATCTGGGCCTGGGGCAACGACGCCTTCTGCCAGCTCGGCACCGGCGTGTTCGGGGCCGAGCCGAGCCCGGTTCGGGTGTATCCGCCGCCCGGCGTCAGCTACCAGAGCCTGGCCACCGGCTCGGGCACCGCGTACGCGATCTCGTCCACCGGCGACGTGTACGCGTGGGGCGTCGGCCACGTCGGGCAGCTCGGCGACGGGGCGCCACAAACCGTGTGCAAGCCGGTCCTGATCGCCTCGCACGCCGCGCAGATCTCGTCGACGGCGGATAACGCCGTGATCAGCATCGGCGCGCAGCCCTAGTCGGCTGCGGCGCATACTGGGGCGCGATGCTCGCACCCGCTCCCGGCACTCGCTCCTGCCACCCGACCTGACCGGAGGTTTGACCCTTGCTCTTCCCGACCTCGCTAGTCGGCAGTTACCCGCAGCCGGACTGGCTGATCGACCGGGGCCGGCTCGCCGGCCGCTTCCCGCCCAGGGTCAGGGCCACGGAGCTGTGGCGGGTGGCTCCCGACTACCTGCCGGAGGCCCAGGACGACGCAGCCCTGCTCGCCATCGGGGCGCAGGAAGACGCCGGGCTGGACATCGTCACCGATGGCGAGGTCCGCCGGGAGAGCTACTCCAATTTCTTCGCGACGGCGCTGGAGGGCGTCGACATCGACAATCCCGGCACCGCGCTCGACCGCAGCGGTCATCCGAACCCGGTGCCGCGGATCACCGGGCCCATCCGGCGGCGCGGTCCGGTGAACGTGGCAGACGTGCGGTTCCTGCGGGCGCACACAGACCGGACCATCAAGGTGACGGTGCCCGGCCCGTTTACCATGGCCGAGCAGGCGCAGAACGACTACTACCCGAGCAAGGAGGCGGCCGCCTTCGGATACGCCGAGGCCGTGAACGCGGAGGTCGCCGACCTGTTCGCGGTCGGCGCCGACATCGTCCAGCTCGACGAGCCCTACCTGCAGGCCCGGCCCCAGGCCGCCAGGCAGTACGGCGTCAAGGTCCTGAACGCGGCTCTGGAGGGAATCACCGGCACCACCGCCGTGCACCTGTGCTTCGGCTACGCGGCGATCATTCACGAGCGGCCGTCGGGCTACTCGTTCCTGCCCGAGCTCGCCGCCGCCACGGCCGACCAGATCTCGATCGAGACCGCACAGTCCCGCCTGGATTGCTCGGTGCTCGCCGACCTGGCCGACAAGACGATCATCCTCGGCGTGCTTGACCTGGCCGACCACACGGTGGAAACCCCGGAGGTCGTGGCCGACCGGGTGCGCAGAGCGCTGCCGTACGTACCCGCCGGGCGGATCGTGCTCGCGCCCGACTGCGGCATGAAGTACCTGCCCAGACAGGCGGCGTTCGGCAAGCTCATCTCGATGAGCCAGGCAGCCCGGACATTGCGCGCGGAGTTCGCCGGCTAGCTGCGCCGCGCTCCTGCCGCAGGGCCGTCTCGTCCTGTCAGTCGGTCTCCTCGGCGTCATAACTGATGGTGCCGGCCGAGGCCAGCCGGACTCCGCTGGTCAGCGCGTGCGGGGTCAGCCGCCCGTCGTGGCCGATGTGGCGCACGTCAGCCTGCCGCAGCAGCACAGCTGCGTCGGAGACCAGGCGGCGGTGGCACCGCCAGTACACCGCCTCGGAGCACATGATCGCCGTGACCCGCTGGTCGGCCTCGGCAAGCACCTGGTCGAGCGCGGTCTCGAACGCCGGGTCGTTGGTCATGTAATCGGCGTAATTGCGGAACGAGGCGTCCCGCAGTGCGGTGTGCACGGA
>JASHSZ010000009.1 GCA_030040815.1 Streptosporangiaceae bacterium | reverse complement strand
GCCCCGGCCGCGTAGCCCGCGCCGGACTCGGTGGCGTCGGCCGAGTCCGGCCGCCGCGCCGCGCCAGCACCGTCGCCTGCAGCCGGCTCGGCACTGGCGCCGGAGTTCACCAACCGCGCCGCGCCATGACCGACGCCTGCGTCCTGCCATGTCCCCGCCCCGTCTCCGGGCAGGTAACCGTTCCCGGCGTCGTCGTCCTGCGGCAGCTGCCCCGGTGCATCCTGGTGAGCAGCACCGACCGGCGGTTCGTCGCTGCCCCCGGGGCGTTCCGGGCCATCGCCCTTACCGACCGCAGGGGGCCGCGAGGCAGACAACACTGCGGACCGGGCGGGCGCGGCCGCGCTGGTCGGTCCGGCATCAGGCCGCGAGCTCACGGCAGACGCCCCATTAGCACGACCGGCCAGCGCGCCTTCTGGCCGCATGCTGGCCGTCGCGGCCGCCCGCGCTGCCGCCGCTCCATTACGGGCCTGCTCGCGCCAGTGCCGCCAGGGCATCGACAGCAGCAGCAGGATCGCCACGGCGACGGCCGTGATGAGGACGAATACGATCACCGGCTCGCCATAGTGGTTGTGCGCCTTGGACAGCTCGGTTTTGTCGATCGACAGCCAGACGACGATGCCGGAGAATGCCGCGGCCCACAGGTACATGATCAGGACGCTGGCGCGCTGCGAGTGGCCGATGTCCAGCAGCCGATGGTGCAGGTGCTTGCGATCGGCCGCGAAGGGTGACTGCCCGGCTCTGGTCCGGCGCACGACCGCGAGCAGCATGTCCCCGTACGGGATGACAAGCAGCACCATGGGCAGCAGCACGGGCATGATCACCGGGTACCGGTTGATCGAGTACTCCAGCAGGGGGGCCGGCAGCGAGTTGATGCTGGAGATGGGCGCGTATGCCAGCACGAGGCCGAGCAGCATTGCCCCGGTATCGCCCATGAAGATCTTCGCGGGGGCGAAGTTGTGCGGCAGGAAACCGACGCACATTCCGATCAGCACCGCCGACGCGAGCGCCGGCGCGGCCAGGGAGGAAATGTCGACGAGCTTGGTCAGGGAGTAGTAGTAGGCGAAGAACGAGACCGCGGCGATCGCGACGATCCCGGCCGCGAGACCGTCGAGGCCGTCGATGAAGTTCACCGCGTTGATCGTCGCGACCACGATCAGGATGGTGAGCAGCGCTCCCTCGTCGGACGAGGGGATGAAGATGCGGCCGCTGCCGCCCGGCAGCGGCAGCCAGCTGAGCTCAGACCCGGTCGCGACCAGAATTCCGGCGGCGGCGACCTGGCCGGCCGCCTTGGTCAGGGCGCTCAGCCCCCAGCGATCATCGATGAGTCCGATGATCACCAGCACGCCGCCCGCCCCGAGCAGCCCAGTGAGCATGCCCGTGCCGGCGATGGCGTCGTCGTGCAGCTGCGAGATCTCGTTGGCGACGAACAGTGCGGCCGCGAGGCCCGCGTACATGGCCAGGCCGCCAAACTCCGGGACCGGCGCGGTGTGGACGTCGCGCTCCCTGGGCTGCTTGATCGCTCCGACGGCGATGGCGAACCGGCGGACGAGCGGCGTCAGCACGTAGGTGACTGCGGCCGCGACCAGCAGCGTGAGGACGTAATCTTTCACCGGCTCACCGGGCTAGTCCGGGGTCAATGAGCATTACGGCAACTCTAGAGCACCGGCTGGACGGCCGTGCCCACGGCCGACAGCCGACCGGGCTGCCGGTCCCGGCGACCCTGGCCAGTGATCATGATCCCGGTGCGTCCCCGCCAGCCATCACCGCGGCGACCTCGCGCAGCCTGCCGACCGGGATGGCCCCGCGTCGCAGCAGCCGGGGCTGCGGACCCGTCAGGTCGACGATCGTGGAGGCGACGCCGCCTGCCGTCGCACCGCCGTCGAGGTAGACCGCTACCGACTCACCGAGCTGGTCCTTGGCTTCGCCCGCCGTGGTAGGGGCCGGGGAGCCGCTGAGGTTTGCGCTGCTCACGGCCATGGGGCCGGTCTCGCGGAGCAGCTCAAGGGCCACCGGGTTTTGCGGCATCCGGATGGCCACGGTGCCCTTGGTGTCGCCGAGGTCCCAGGTCAGCGTCCGGGTGGCGCGGCACACGATCGTCAGGGCGCCAGGCCAGAACTCGTCGATCAGCCGCTGGCCGTCCTCTCCCAGGTCTTCGACCAGCGCGGTAGCGGCGCGCACGGTGCCGACGAGCACCGGTGACGGCATCTCCCGGCCACGGCCCTTCGCCGCCAGCAGCCGACCAACCGCGGCCGGGCTGAAGGCGTCCGCCCCCACCCCGTACACCGTGTCAGTCGGCAGCACCACGAGATCCCCGGCCAGGATCGCGCTGCTGGCGGCGGCGAGTCCGCTGGTGCGCTGCGTCTCGTCCGCGCAGTCAAACCACGCGCTCATGGCTGGTCATCCTGCCACGTCGGCGGCCGCGTCACGGCCGCCTCGCGGTGACGAAACGGTCGCGGCCGGCCAGGTCGGTGTGATTGCGCGGATCTGGCCAGCCTGCGTCGGCAAAAACCCAGTACACGGCCGGGCCCTGCTGGGCACCGTGCTCGACAGCGACCAGGCCGGCCGCCCGCAGCAGCCGGGCCGCGGTCGCGGCGACGACCCGGACTGCGTCCATGCCGTCGGCACCGCCCCACAGCGCTGTCGCCGGATCGTACTCACCGACCTCAGGCGGCACGCATGCTCCCGCGGGGATGTACGGCGGGTTGCTGACCACCAGGTCCACCCGCCCGTCCAGGTCCGCCAGCGCGGTGGCGAAATCGCCGCGGTGCAGGATCACCCGGCCGACTGTGTGCGGCGCCGCCTGCGCGACGCTGGCAATGTTGCGCTCCGCCCAGGCGCTGGCGAGCGGATCAGCCTCCACCGCGTGCACCAGCGCACGGGGCACCTCCTGGGCGATAGCCAGCGCGATCGCACCAGACCCGGTACCCAGGTCGGCGACCACCGGCTCGACGACGTCCATCGCGGCAAGCTGCTCGATCGCCCAGCCGGTCATTACCTCGGTCTCGGGCCTGGGCACGAATACGCCGGGCCCCACGGCGAGCTCCAGGTACCGGAAGTGAGCGACGCCGGTGATGTGCTGCAGCGGCTCGCGGGCCTCCCGGCGGGCGATGTCATCCCAGAACCGGGGGTCGAACCCTCTGTCGGGCACGAGGTGCAGCTGGCTCCGAGGGACGCCGTGCAGCCAGGCAGCGATGATCTCGGCGTCGGTACGCGGGGACTCGACGCCGGCCTCGGCCAGCCGCGCGGCCGCGATCGCGATCTCGTCAAGCAGCAGGCTCACTCCGCGCACCGTCAGTTCGCGTTGACGCCGGCCGCGATCTTCCCCGCCCGGTCGGCATCGATGAGCGCCGCGATGACCGCGTCCAGATCGCCATCGATGACCTGGTCCAGGTTGTAGGCCTTGAACCCGACCCGGTGATCGGAGATCCGGTTCTCCGGGAAGTTGTAAGTGCGCACCCGCTGCGATCGGTCGACGGTGGCGACCTGGCTGCGCCGCTCGGCCGCCGCCTGCGCCTCGGCCTGCTCCTGCGCCATGGTCAGCAGCCTGGCTCGCAGCACGCGCAGGGCCTGCTCCTTGTTCTGCAGCTGGCTCTTCTCGTTCTGGCAGGACACCACGACTCCGCTGGGCAGGTGGGTGATCCGGACCGCGGAGTCGGTCGTGTTGACGCTCTGCCCGCCGGGGCCCGTCGAGCGGAACACGTCGATCTTCAGGTCGGCGGGGTCGAGGGTCACCTCAATCGGATCCGCCTCTGGCATGACCAATACCCCGGCCGCGGAGGTGTGGATCCGCCCCTGCGACTCGGTCACCGGCACCCGCTGGACACGGTGCACGCCGCCCTCGTACTTCAGCTTCGACCAAGCGCCCTCGTCGCCGCTGGCCTTCACGGCCACCGTGACGTCCTTGTAGCCGCCGAGGCCGGTCATGGTCGAATCGAGTACCTCGGTCTTCCAGCCGTGCCGCTCGGCGTACCTCAGGTACATCCGCAACAGGTCGCCAGCGAACAGGGCGGACTCCTCGCCGCCCTCACCAGCCTTGACCTCGAGGATCACGTCCTTGCTGTCGTTCGGGTCGCGCGGCACCAGCAGCTCGGCGAGTCGCTGCTCCAGCTCGGCTCGGCGCACGGCCAGCTGGTCAGCCTCCGCGCCGAACGAGGGGTCCTCAGGCGCGAGCTCGCGCGCGGTCGCCTCGTCGGCGGACACCTGCCGCCACTGCATGTAGGCCTGGACCACCGGGGTGAGCTCGCCGTACCTGCGGCTCAATGCCCTGGCCCGGTCTGGGTCGGCGTGGATCGCCGGATCGGACAGTTCGTGCTCGATCGTGGCGTGGTCGGCGGCCAGATCGGCAAGCCGCTCAAACACCGCCTGCCTCCTTCTGAACGTTTCTGCTGTGGCCGGACATGCGTGCGTTCCCTTCCCTGGGCCAGGGAAGGGAACTGACCTCGTCGCTACTTGCCGCTCGCGGTCTTCTTGCCGAATCGGCGCTCGAACCTGGCGACTCGGCCACCGGTGTCGAGGATCTTCTGCTTGCCGGTGTAGAAGGGGTGGCAGCTCGAGCAGACATCGGCGTGGATGACGCCGTTCTTCGCCGTGCTCCGCGTCTGGAACGTGTTACCGCAGCTGCAGACCACCGTGGTGGTTACATACTCCGGGTGAATGCCTGACTTCATGGATTACTCCTGGTTCCCGCGGTCGCCGGGTCGCCCTGGTGGCTTCCGCATCGCGGAGGTCGCGGGCGTGAACCGGTACCGCATCAGTTGTGGCTAACCAGTCTGCCAGAGCTGGAACGCAGCAACGGCACACCACATTCCTAGCGCGCCGCCACTGCTGTCCGATTACTCCGTTTTGCGCAACCGGCAACCCGCTGGTGCCAAACTCTCCACTCGCTGTGGCTGCGCAAAACAGGT
>JASHSZ010000552.1 GCA_030040815.1 Streptosporangiaceae bacterium | reverse complement strand
CGTGCCGTCTGGACGCCCGGCCACACACCCGGCCACCTGTGCTTCCACGACGAGGCCCGCGACGTGCTGCTCACCGGCGACCACATCCTCCCGCGGATCACGCCGAACGTCTCGTCCTATGACATGACGTCCAACCCGCTGACCGACTACCTCACCTCGCTGGAAACGCTGAGCGGCCTGCAGCCGTCGGAGGTGCTCCCCGCGCATGAGTACCGGTTCACCGACCTGGACTCCCGGCTGGCCGACCTGATCGAGCATCACGGTGACCGGCTGGCGGAGGCGGAGCGCGGCCTGATCGCCGCCGGTCCAGGCGGGACCACCGCGTGGCAGGCCGCGACGGGCGTCACGTGGTCCCGGCCGTGGGCCGAGCTGGCGTCGTTCCAGCGCCAGGCCGCCATCGGGGAGGTGCTGTCCCACCTGCGATACCTGCAGGCGCGCGGCCGGGCGGCCGAATCGGACATTGATGGCGTCGGCATCTGGACGGCGGTCGGCTAGTGCCGACATACCTCGCGAATCGCCTGCGCTGCGGAACCCAGCCGACCATCCCTCGGGCACTTTCCACCTGCTGTGGCTGTAGCAGCGCCTGATTCATCCTGGTATGCGCAGCCACAACAGGTGGCAAGTCGGTCGTGGGACGCGTCGGGCCGGCTGAGGCAGCGTCAGGGGCTGCCGCAGCGGTCAGCGAGCACCCAGCTTCGGTCACGTGCCGGGCGAGGGTGCGCTCGCGGCCGAGTTGCAGAAGCTCGCGCAGCGATCCGACGGCCGTGAACCGGGGCCGGCAGTGGGTGACGCGCTCGATAGTCGCCGTCCGGTATGCCACATCGACAAGGTGCCCCACCAAGCCGATGAGGTAGAAGATCAGAGCCTGATTCACCCCGGCCGCGGCCGCTATAGCACAGGCTGAAGTCCGCGATGCCCTTCGTTCGTAACGTCTCGAAGCGCCAGCCATCACCTTGCGCCTGGGTAATCCGGCTTGCTCTGTTCCCGGGTGATTGTGCTGCGCGCCGCTGGCACGGCTAGCGGATCGCTGCGTGCGACCGGCTCGCGCGGTCACGCTTGCCGTAGAAGGCGGCAGCGCCGCCGGCGAATGCCAGCCAGAACGTCACCAGCAGCCAGCCCACTGCCGCCAGCCATGCCGCGTAGCCCCTGCCGTCCAGCACAGCCGCCAGTGCAGCCGGTCCCGCCGAAGCCGCAGCAGCTGCGGTCAGCCGGACTGCAGTCCTGCTCGCGACGATCCGCGACCGGGCAGCGACAAGCGCGAGGCCGGCGATGAGCCCGCAGCCGGTGCCCGCGACAAAGCCGACGAAAGCCACGACCGGCGCGAGGACGAGTATCGCGCCCTGGGTCATCAGTGCGGCCCCGAGCAGCACCACCGCCCCGGTGGCTGCCCCGAGCACACCGCCGCGCAGAACGGACCGCCCGATGATTCCGCCCGGAGTTGGCGGCGCAACGAGCTTCATGTTCATCGTCTGCTCCCTCCAGTGCCTGGCGTGCTGGCTTCTCATGCTCCTTGAGCGGTCGCTCAAATCCCCGGCCTCGCGCATCTTGAGCGGGCGCTCAACTGCCTAATGCTGTGTAGAGAGTGTGGCATCTTCGTCGCAGCCACGCGGGACGCCGCGACAGACCGGGCCAGACTGGCCAGTCGGTTAGTAAACTACGGTGCCGGGCCAGGCGAGCGGGCTGGCCATGGTGTGCTGCTAACGTGCCTGCTCGACAGCGACAAAACGGGAAAGGGCGACGTTGTCAGATCGGGACGCGTGGCTGGCGGAAGGCGCACATCCGGTCGCGCCCGGAGTTCATCGCATACCACTGCCGCTGCCCTCCGACGGCCTGCGCGCCGTCAATGTTTACGCCATCGAGGCGGAGTCGGGGCTGGTCCTGATCGACTCGGGCTGGGCGCTGGCCAATGCACTCAGCCAGCTGGAGCGGTCGCTGGCAAGCATCGGCGCAGGGCTGCGCGACGTCCGGCAGTTCCTGGTCACTCACATGCACCGCGATCATTACACCCAGGCAGTAGAGATCAGGCGGCTGTTCGGCACGACGATCGCGCTGGGCCAGGGCGAGCAGCCGTCTATCGACGGTCTGCTGTCCGGCGAGTTCCGGCCGATGCGCGCCCAGCTAGCGGTTCTCCGCCTCGCTGGCGCTCACTTGATCGCCGACATGCTGGGCGCTGTCACCGGTCTGCGCCTGGGCGACACCGAGCACCCGGCGACCTCGCCGCCTGCAGCGGCGCTCATGCCACCCGGCCATCCCGCGCTGCGGCCCGGCCCGACCTTCGCCGCCGCGCTCGGCTACGAGGCGCCCGACAGCTGGATCGCGCCGCATCAGGAGTTCGACCTCGGCACCAGGACCCTGCTAGCAGTGCCGACGCCCGGTCACACCCGCGGCCACGTCGTGTTCGCTGACGCTGCCGCCGGGATCCTGTTCGCAGGCGACCATGTGCTGCCCCACATCACGCCGTCGATCGGCTTCCAGGAGTCTCCGTCGGCACAGCCGCTGCGGGAGTACCTGGAGTCCCTGACCGTGGTGCGGTGCATGCCCGACATGAAGTTGCTTCCCGCGCATGGCCTGGTAGCCGCGAGCACGCACGCGCGCATCGACGAACTGCTCGACCATCACGCGCAGCGACTGGCCCTGATGGCTGACGTGCTCGGCGGCGGCGACTGCACTGCCTACGGGGTGGCGCTTGCGATCGGCTGGACCAGGCGAGAGCGAGCGCTCGGTGACCTCGACCTGATGAATCAGATGCTCGCGATCTGCGAGACCGTCTACCACCTCGACCTCCTGGTAGCCCAGGCGCGCGCTGTCAGTCACACCGACGAGGACGGCGTCCGCCACTACCGGATGGTGCGTCATGCCCCCAACCCGACCCGTGACGAGGAGGTCACAGCATGACCGAGCTGCCGCCGGGCACGCTGCTCGCGCTGCCCACCACGCCCACCGGAGCCAGCCTGCAGGTTCTCGCCGACGAGGCCTGGGAGCGCGACGCCGGGCGCTCCGAGCTGTACTTCGAAGGCAGCCGATGGACCGCCGACCAGCTGGCCGACCGGATCCGCCGGCTCTCCGGCGGGCTGCGCACAGCGGGGGTCGCTCCCGGCGACCGAGTCGTCGTGTGCATGGCCAACTGCCCGGATGTCACCGTCACCTACCACGCGATCTGGCGGGCCGGCGCGGTCGCAACGCCTGTGCTGTTCCTGCTGAGTGCGGACGAGCTCCGGCATGTGCTGACCGACAGCGCCGCCGTTCTGGTGGTCACCACGCCGGAGTTCCTGCCGAAGGTGACGGCCGCAGCGGCGAGCGCCCCGGCGGTCCGCGCCGTGGTGGTCGCGGGCAGCGCCGCGGGTGCCGATGGCGGCGTGCCGCTGCTGGACTTCGACGCGCTGGCGTCCGCCGCGCCGGCCCAACTGGTCGATGCCGACCCGACGTCGATTGCCGCGCTGCTCTATACGGGCGGGACGACCGGCCGGTCAAGGGGCGTCGTGATCAGTCATAACGCTCTGTCCGCGGCCGCCTGGGCGGCCACCGCCACGTCCTACGATCCGGCGCAGCGGACGGGGCTGCTGGCGCTGCCGCTCTCGCACGTCTATGGCCTCATGGTGAGCGTCATGAGCCTGCACGCACCAGAGCCTGGCGTCACGGTGCTGATGCGGTGGTTCGACCCGGCCGGCTGGCTGCAGCTCGCCGAGCAGCACAAGGTCAACGTCAGCCCGCTGGTGCCGTCGATGCTGCAGATGCTGCTCCAGCAGCCGCT
>JASHSZ010000551.1 GCA_030040815.1 Streptosporangiaceae bacterium | reverse complement strand
GGCGACGAGGCGCACAACCGGAACCGGACTGGCACGCTCATGCTGCTGCGTGACCTGCTGCCGTCGATGATCGAATCCGGCGTGGCCTCAAGTGACGTCGCCCGGGCGGCGGCGTTCATCGGCGGCAACGACCACTTTTTCCTCAACCTGGCGATGCCTGCGTGCAAGGTCGCGCTCGACGCCGCCCGCGACATTCCCGGCGCCACGCTGGTCGTGGCGATGGCGCGCAACGGCACCGACTTCGGCATTCAGGTGGCAGGGACGGGGGAGCGGTGGTTCACCGCGCCGGCGCTCACCCCGCAGGGCCTCTTCCTCGGCGGCTACGGTCCCGCGGACGCCAGTCCGGACATCGGTGACTCGGCGATCACCGAGACAGCCGGGCTCGGCGGCTTTGCGATGGCGGCAGCGCCCGCTATCGCCGCACTCGTCGGCGGCACGGCTGCCGATGCCCTCGCCACCACCCGGCGCATGTACGAGATCACGCTGGCCGAGCACCCGCTCTACCGGGTGCCGGCCCTGGAGTTCCGCGGCACGCCAGCAGGCATCGACGTCACGCTGGTCGTTCGCACCGGCATCCTGCCGCAGATCAACACCGGCATGGCCGGCAAGGTCGCCGGAACAGGCCAGGTCGGCGCGGGGCTGGTCACGCCGCCGTCCGAGGTCTTTCCCGCGGCGCTGCGGGCCCTGGCGCACGCGGCTATCGCGCGAGCCGGCGGCTGATGGTGCTGACCCTCGTGACGGGCGCGAGCTGACAGCTATCGTCACGCTCGTGCCGGAAATCATCGATCCCGATGCACTCAACTTCGCGAAGCTGCGGGCCGCCCATCTCGAGCCGCCGAGGCAGGTGGGCGACGACCTGCTCGCGGCTGCTGCTCAGCCGACTATCCGCCTGAAAGACGTGACCCCGTTTCAGGCCCGCATGCGGGCTGCGGAGGTACTGATCGCCGGCGGTGACCGGGTCGGCGCCCTCGAGCTGGCGGGGTCCGATCCCAGGTTGCCAGAGCCACTGAGCGCGTTCACTAGCTCGGCCGCTGAGCACCAGAAGCCGGTCCGGTGGCCTCCTGGACGGCTTGACCGCTGCTGGTGCGGCTCGGGCCTCAGGTACTCGCGCTGCTGCGGAGCGGCCTCTGGGCCGTGGTGACAGCCTCCGCACGCGCGGTCCCCTGGACGCGGCAGAAGTGCAAGCCCGTTCCGGCTAGGTCGGCTCGGGGGTACGAATCGGTCCTGCCTCGGTCACCCCGATCCGGTCGAGTACCAGGCCAGTCGGCTCGGGAGCGTCCGGACCGATGCGGATCGCTGCCACCAGCGCCTCGCGGGCGCGCTCGAAGCTGCTGGCGTCGTCACTGCGCAGCTCAAGCACCGGCTGGCTGGCCACCACCGCGTCGCCTGGCTTGGCCAGGCAGATGATCCCCGCGGCAGCCGAGACCGGGTCCTCCTTCCTGGCCCGGCCGGCGCCCAGGCGCCACGCCGCGACGCCCACCGCGCGCGCGTCGAGGACGTGCAGCCGGCCGTCGGACTGCGCGGTGACGATCTCGGTGTATCGTGCCGACGGCAGCGGCGCGTCCGGATCGCCGCCCTGCGCCGCGATCATGGCCCGGAACCGCTCCAGGGCACTGCCCTTGGCGAGCGCGGCAGCAGGATCGGCGCTCAGGCCGGCCAGCCGAAGCATCTCGGCTGCGAGCGCGAGCGTCACCTCCACCAGGTCCGCCGGCCCCTGGCCGTGCAACGCCGCTACCGCCTCCTCGACCTCGACCGCGTTGCCCACAGCGTGTCCGAGCGGCGTGTCCATCCGCGTCAACAGGGCGCTGGTCTGCACGCCATAGGCGTCGCCGAGCTCGACCATGGTCTGCGCGAGCTGGCGGGCCGCCGCCAGGTCTGTCATGAACGCGCCGCAGCCGACCTTGACGTCGAGGACCAGTGACCGCGTTCCCTCGGCAATCTTCTTGGACATGATGGAACTGGCGATCAGCGGGATGGATTCCACCGTGCCGGTGACGTCCCGGAGCGCGTAGAGTCGGCGATCGGCCGGCGCCAGGCCGTCGCCGGCCGCGCAGATGACGCAGCCGGTTGCTGCCAGGACTGCCGCGATATCGGCGTTTGAGAGCGACGCCCGCCAGCCGGGAATCGACTCCAGCTTGTCCAGCGTCCCGCCGGTGTGGCCCAGGCCACGCCCGGACAGCTGCGGCACGGCGGCGCCGCAGCTGGCTACGAGCGGCGCCAGGATGAGCGACACCTTGTCACCCACTCCACCGGTCGAGTGCTTGTCGACGGTCGGCGCATCCAGACCGCTCAGGTCCAGCCGTTCGCCGGAGCTGATCATGGCCTCGGTCCAGGCCATGAGCTCGTCCCCGTCAAGGCCGCGGAAGTAGATCGTCATCAGCAGTGCGGCCATCTGCTCGTCGGCTATGGCGCCCGCTGTGTACGCGGCGATCAGCCAGCGAATATCGGCGGCCGCCAGCCGGCCGCCATCGCGCTTTGCCCGGATCAGGTCGATGGCGTCAGGCATCGCGGTGGCTTCTGCTAGCCAGGTCGGCGCCGGTGAAGGCGCTGGGCAGCAGGTCGCCGAGACGGACCGGCGCGCTGTCGGCATCCAGGAGCAGCTCCGGGCCACCCGCCTCGAGGAGCAGCTGGCGGCACCGGCCGCACGGCAGCAGCGGGACACCGTCGCCAGCGACCACGCTGACTGCCACCAGCGGCCCGGCATCGGCCGCGTGCTGCGCGCTGACCAGCCCGCACTCTGCGCACAGGGTCAGCCCGTACGATGCGTTCTCCACGTTGCAGGCGGTCACGACGGTGCCGTCGCGGTCCTGTCCGGCGGCACCGACCCGCAGCCCGGAATAGGGAGCGTAGGCGCGGGCGGCCGCGGCTGCGGCTGCCCGGCGCAGCGCCACCCAGTCCACGTCCACGCCCCGGAGCTCCTTGTGTCAGGCCTTGACGTACGGCTTGCCGTCGGCCTTGGGTGGCCGGACCCTGCCGACGAGGCCGGCCACGGCGATGATCGTGGCCACGTAGGGTGCCATGTTCATGACGGGCGCCGGCAATACAGGGTTGACCGTGGGCAGCACCAGCGCGAGTTCCAGGCAGAAACCGAACAGCAGCGCCGCGGAGAGCGCGCCGAGCGGAGTCCACCGCCCGAAGATCAGCGCCGCGAGCGCGATATAGCCGAAGCCCGAGCTGATGTCGGGGATGAAGCTGCCAACCGATCCGATCGTCAGGTAGGCGCCGCCGATGCCGGCGATCATGCCGCCGATGATCACGTTCCGGTAGCGGGTCCACAGCACCGCGATGCCGACGGTGTCCGCGGCAGTCGGGTGCTCGCCGACTGCCCGGACCCGCAGTCCCCACCGGGTATAGAACAGGGCCACCTGGACGCCGATGACCGCGATGTAGGTGATGTAGAGGAAGACGTTCGAGTCGAAGAAGATCGGTCCGATCACCGGGATTTCCGCCAGCCCGGGAATCTTGATCGCGCCGAACGTGACGCCGGTGTTGTAGCTAGAGTTCTGCGCCATCAGCCGGTCATAGAGATAGTCCGTCATGCCGAGCGCGAGCACGTTCAGGACCACGCCGAGGATGATCTGGTCCATCAGGTAGCTGATCGCGAACACCGCGAGCAGCACGCCGACTAGGCCGCCGGTCAGTGCTCCGCCCACCAGCCCGGCCCAGAGCCCGCCGAACGCACTGGCCACGATCGCGGCGGTGAACGCGCCGAACAGCAGCTGGCCCTCGATGGCGATATTGATCACGCCCGACCGCTCGCACAGGCAGCCGGCCAGGGCGCCCAGGATCAGCGGTATCGACGCTGAAAACGTGCCCTGCGCGATGATGATCACGTTGAGCGGGATCGCGCCGGCGTCGGCCCAGCACAGCAGCGCCAGCAGGAAGCACAGCAGCAC
>JASHSZ010000550.1 GCA_030040815.1 Streptosporangiaceae bacterium | reverse complement strand
TCGGGGTGAGCGATGGGATTCGAACCCACGACATCCAGGACCACAACCTGGCGCTCTAACCAGCTGAGCTACGCCCACCATCGCGGCCAGGCGCTGGCGCGCCCTGGCAGCTTACGAAGCATACCGGTCAACCGTCAGTCCGCTGAAATTGATTCGCCGCCCGTACGGCCGGCGCCCTGGGACGCTGGGCTGGCGTCCTGGGACGCTGGGCTGGCGTCCTGGGACGCTGGGCTGGCGCCCTCGGACGCTGGGCTGGCGCCCTCGGACGCTGGGCTGGCGCCCACGGATGCGACCCGGGCAGCGATCTCCCTGGCCGTCGCCGAGTCCGGGCCCGGCAGTGGTACGAAGATCACCTCGCGGTAGTAGCGCAGCTCCCGGATGCTCTCCGAGATGTCGGCGAGCGCCCGGTGCCCGCCGTGCTTCTCCGGGCTTGCGAAGTAAGCCCGTGGGTACCAGCGCCTGGCCAGCTCCTTGACGCTGGAGACATCGATCATCCGGTAGTGCAGGAAGGCGTCCAGTTCGGGCATATCCCTGGCCAGGAACGCCCGGTCGGTCGCTATCGAGTTGCCGCACAGCGGCACCCTGCGCGACTCGGGCACGTGCTCGCGGATGTAGCCGAGTACCAGATCCTGCGCCTCGGCCAGGGTGATCCCGGCCGGGAGCGCCGCGAGCAGGCCCGAGCTGGTGTGCATCTCCCGCACGACCTCCGGCATGCCGTCGAGCGCCTCGGCCGGAGGCTTGATGACCACGTCGATGCCCTCGTCGAGCGGGTTGAGCTCACCGTCGGTGACGATGCACGCAATTTCCACGAGGGCGTCTCTGGCGAGGTCGAGCCCCGTCATCTCGCAGTCGATCCAGACCAGCGGGTCAGCCATTCGCCCAGCTTAGGTGATCAGTGTCTGCTATCAGCTCAGGCGCGACTCCGCGTGGGCGGCCGGCCAGGTCGGCGATATGGCCGGGTACGGCGACATCCGGCGGCAGGGCTGGGTCCGGCTCGGCCGGCCCGAAGGCGAGGACGGCCGGCAGTACGCCCGCCCAGATGCCCGAGTCGTAGTCCTCTGGGTCGTCCTTGGGTCCGCCGGACCTGACCTTTACCGACGCCTCCTCCAGCGGCAGCGCGAGCACGGCGGTGGCGGCGAGTTCCTTGCGAGTCGGTTCCCTGGTGTGCTCCCAGCGGCCTGGCAGCAGGTGGTCGGTCACGGCGCGCAGGGCCGCGAGCTTCTCGGTCGGTTCGGTGACTAGCCGGCCTGCGCCGAAGATCACCGCGCTCCGGTAGTTCATGGAGTGATGGAACGCCGCCCTGGCGCAGACCAGGCCGTCGAGCAGCGTGACCGTCACGCAGACCTGCTGGCCACCAGCGGAGAGCAGGGACCGGTTCGCCGACGAGCCGTGCAGGTAGAGCGTGTCGCCGATGCGCCCGTAAGCGGTGGGGAGCACCACCGGCTCGCCGTCGATGACCACACCCAGGTGGCAGACGAGTCCGGCAGACAGGACCGCGTCGAGCTCACTCCGGTCGGCCCGGCCGCGTTCCCGCAGCCGGTGAAGAGTGGTCCTTGGCGTCGACGAGAGTGGCCCTGGTCCGGAGTCCGCCTGGTCGGCAGCGTGATCAACGAGCGTCATGCTGCCTAAGGTACCGGTTGGCCCCGAGGTCGCTGGTAAGGGATTATTTGCCCATCCAGTTTTGAGTCGTGGCAGGCGCGCCTATCGGGCCACATGGAGTGCGCAGTGACAGAGGGCGGTAGCGATCCCGGCAGCGGGCCGGCCGTACCCGGCATCGAGAACCCGCTCGGCCTGGCCAGATGGCTCCGCGGGGCCGGCCTGACCGACCTCGGCGAGCTGCTGGCCGTGCAGCTGATCGCCGGCGGCCGGTCCAACCTCACCTACCGGCTCGACCTGACCGGCGGCCAGATCGTGCTGCGCAGGCCGCCGCTCGGCCACGTGCTGCCGACGGCTCACGACATGAGCCGCGAGTACCGGGTGCTGACCGCGCTGAGCGGCACCGCTGTGCCGGTGCCGCAGCCGCTGGCAATCTGCGCCGACGCCGACGTGATCGGGGCGCCTTTCTACCTCATGCGGTTCGTCGACGGGGTTGTGCTGCGGACGGTGCAAGACGGTGCGGCGCTGGGCCCGGAGCGGGCGGCGGAGCTCTCGAACCTGATGGCCGAGACGCTGGCAGCCATCCACAGCGTGGACCTCGACGCCGCGGGCCTCGCGGACTTCGGCCGCCCGGCGGGCTACCTGAAGCGGCAGCTGGTCCGCTGGCAGCGGCAGCGGGAGCTGTCCAACACCAGGGACCTGCCCGGCTATCCCGAGCTGGTACAGCGGCTGGCCGACCGGATGCCCGCCTCCGCCGACGGCACTCTGGTGCACGGCGACTTCCGGCTCGATAACACGCTCATCAGGCTGACCGGTCCTGCCCAGGTCGCGGCCGTCGTCGACTGGGAGATGTCGACCCTCGGCGACCCGCTCGCTGACCTCGGCCTGACGCTGTCCTACTGGGCGGAGCAGGCGGAGGAGCCGGCCGAGGTCACGGTCGGCGCCACTGTCACCTCGCTGCCGGGATTCTGGAGCAGGGCCGCGTTCGCGGCGAGGTACGCGGAGCTGACCGGCCGCGACGTCAGCGATATCGGGTACTACATCGCATTCGGGTACTTCAAGCTGGCCATCGTGCTGGAAGGCATCCACGCTCGCTTCCTGGCGCACCAGACGGTGGGTGAAGGATTCGAGCGCGAGGGCCCCGCGGTCCTGACACTGATCGAGCGCGCCCACCGGATGCTGGACACGCTCGACTAACCGGGTGGAACCTAGGGCTTGAGTTGAGGCCCGGCGCCCCGCTCTCGCCGGGCCTCACTAGTTCGACGCGATGCCCCCGCACCAGGTTCACAGCTCGTCGCAGGAATCTGCACGACTTTTTTGCCGCGACGATGATGGGTGGGCGCCCGCTAGGAGCCGATCCGCAGCGAGACCGCTTGCAGGAATACCTGGCCGACCTGGGCGGGGTTGGTCACCAGGAAGGCAGCCCCTGCCGGGCCGCTGGCGGTTGCGATCTGCTGCAGCGCTGGGAAGCTTTCCTGGGACCCGAAGTCCAGGATGGTGATCGGGACCTGGCGGTTCGGGTTGTAGAGCTTGTGCAGCTCTGCCACGAGCGCGCCTGCCGACATGTCGCCGGGCGCGCTGTCAACGCCTGATGTCAGTACGATCACCCCGTTGAAGTACCGCGACTGGTAGCTCGCGGTCATCTTCCGGTAGGCGTCCAGGATCGAGTCGTACAGCGCAAGCTTGCCGCCGGAGCTCGTGGTCGTGCTCGCGAGAATCTGGTCGATATCCACCCGCCGGGTCAGCAGCCCGAAGCTGGACGATAGCGGCCCGATCGATACCACTTGGTCATACGGCTGTGTGACTGACGACGACTTGCCGATCTGCCACACGCCCATTTGGGTGCTGTCGGGGAACAGGCCGAGCCCCTGCGACGCGGTCTGCGTGAGCAGCTGCTCGAGCGTATCCGAGCCCAGCCCGGACGGCTGGTTCATGGCCGGCGATACGTCTGCCAGCACGAGGTCCCGGAAGCCCAGCCCGAGCTGCTGCCAGTTCTCCAGGCTTGCGGCTGCCTCAGCTGGGGTCGCGGCGCTCGCGAGCTGCAGTGGCTGGGCGGCCAGACCGGCCGAGGCTGGCATGACATCGGGCCGTCCGTTGGCAGACCGGAACCCTTGCGCGCGCATCACGGACTGGGCGTAGCTGGTCTGCAGGTAGTTGCCGAACTTGACCGCCGCCCGCTCCGGGGCGGTCTGCGAGGTGGTGAGCACGTACGGATAGTCGAGCTCAGGGGTGCCGAGCGCCTGAGTCGCGCCGGTCGCGTACACGGCGTCCAGCGGTGCCTTTGGGGTGGCCTTGTCGTAAGCCAGCACGGCCTGCTCGGTGGTGACGGTGATGGCCCGGCGGTCGAACGGCGGCTGTGTCGTGGCTACGAACTGGGCCAGCGCGGTCGCTGAGTCGAAGCTCTCGGTGGACTCAACACCGAAGGCGAAGTCGGTGAGCGCGGTCCGGGCGGTCGCGCTGGTGCCAAGCTCACGGCTGACCTGAATCAGCGACGCGAGGCCCGCGGCGGTGGAAGTCGGGTCCGGCATGTCCACGCTGATGCCCGTGCTGGTGGGCGGGCCGCCGAACGACGACGGGAGCAGCAGGGCCCAGCTGGGCGGCGCGATGAAGACGCCGGTCTCGGCCGCCACCGCCTTGGTCGTGACGAGCATCAGCGGTGACCGGGCCACGCTCTTGCCGGTCGGCTGCACGACCTGGGCCCCGACCGGATAGCTGCGGGCCACGTCAACCCAGAGGCTCGAGTCCGGGATCCAGGCGTCCACGGCGGCGCCCTGCCGCGCCGCCTGACCGTCGATCTGCGCCGCCTCGGTGGCGGAGTCGGCCTGGTCGACCTGTACCTGCACGCAGCGTCCTGCGCTGGTGGGGTTCTTGCTGTTGAACGCGTTGGCGACGGCCTCGACCGCCGGCGCTATGTCGTTGCTGGCCACCACGTTGACGAGCACCGGAGCGGTGGAGCACGAGGCCCGCCCGAGCGCGGCCTTGGCGGTCAGCGTGATCATGCACACCGCGGCGATGCCCACGGAGATCGCAACGAGCTTCGCAGTCCCAATCCGGAAGGAGCGCCTGCGGCGCTTGGCGCTCGATCTAGCTGCCCGTTGAGCCAACGAAAATCGTCCTTCTGCAAGCCGCGACCAGAACCGTCTTGCCAGGGCAGACTATATCGGACTTCGCACCACAGATCGGCTGCCTTGACTTCTTTCTTGCGAACCGGGCTGACCGGCCAGAATGGATCCTATGGAGCTCAGGCTCGCCGACGCCGGTGATCCCCGGTTGGCCGATTACGTGCGCCTCACCGACGTGCACCTGCGCCGCAGCCTCGAAGCGGCGCACGGACTGTTCATCGCCGAGGGCGACAAGGTGATCAGGCGGGCCATTGCGGCCGGCTACCCGGTCCGCTCGCTCCTGGTTGCCGACGACAAGCTGGCCACGATCGCCGACGCGGCGCAGCTGGTGGACGCCCCGCTGTACGTGCTCCCGGCCGAGCAGGTGCGGCAGCTGACCGGGTACCGCGTGCACCGGGGCGCGCTGGCGTCGATGCAGCGGCTGCCGCTTCCGGCCCCCGCCGACGTGCTCGTCGGCGCTCGCCGCGTGGTGGTCCTTGAAGACGTCGTCGACCACGCCAACGTCGGCGCGGTGTTCCGGTGCGTCGCGGCGCTCGACTTCGACGCGGTGCTGCTCGCGCCCCGGTGCGCCGACCCGCTGTACCGGCGGGCGGTGAAAGTCTCCATGGGCGCGGTGCTGCAAGTGCCGTACGCCCGCCTGACCGACTGGCGGGATGGGCTGGCCGGACTGCGCGCGGCTGGCTTCCGGCTGCTCGCGCTGACGCCGGACCCGGCCGCGGTCCCGATCGCGGACGCTCCGCGGCCAGACCGGCTCGCGCTGCTGATCGGTACCGAGGGGACCGGCCTGTCCGACCGCTGGGCGGCCGCCGCGGACCAGGCCATCCGTATCCCGATGAGCCGCGGCGTCGACTCTCTCAACGTCGGGTGTGCCGCCGCGATCGCCTGCTATCTGCTGGCCGGCTGACATGCCCGGAACCCTCGAGGAGTGGGAAGCCCGGCGGGCGCGGGAGTGCCGGCTCACGCCCGACCGCGCACTCGGAACGCTGGCCGACGCGCACGCATTCTTGCGGGAACGGCGGTTGCTCACCCGGACCGCCGACTGCGCCCTGCCCAGTTTGTTCGGAGCCTGTCACGAGGACCCGTACCAGCCGGACGGCCGCGGGTTCGCGAGCTGGCCCGCTACCAAATGGCCGTGGGGGCACGAGCTCGGCGAGATTCCGGGCGTGCACGTGCTGGAGATTCACAGGGGCAAGACCATCTACCTGACCGACGAGACGCTGGCGCTCGTCGATCCGATCTGCCGGGCCGAGCTCGCCCGGATGGAGCGGGAAGACCCCGGCTGGCGGCGGCTGCTGTGGCACCTGGCCGAGACCGGGCCGTCGCTCGCCGACGATGTCGAGCTGGAACTGGGGCTCAAGCACCAGGAAATGCGCGCGCTGCGCGCGCCGCTGCAGCGCTGTGGCGCGCTGGTCGCCACGTCCGTAATCCTCCCGGTCCGCGCGGGCGAAGGTCACCTGCACCGCGCCGAGCTGGCCCGGTGGGATCAGAAGTTCCCGCAGCCATCGGGCGCGCCAGCCGACATCGTGGCGCTGATGGGCGCGGCGCTGCGAGCCGCTGTACTCGCCCCCGACAAGGACCTGGTGCGCTGGTTCAGCTGGCGCTGGCTGCTGCCGGCTGACCTGCCGGACCGGCTACTGGACCGCGGTCTGGCGTTCCGGCCCGACCGGGGCTGGCTGGCTGCGCCAGGGCGGCCCTGAGCCGGGCCGGCGACGTGGCCGACGCGCCAGAGCGATCAAGGCCGAGCAATGCCGCGCCGAGGACCGGCGGCGCGTCGATGATTCGAATCTCCGCCCTGGGCAGAGGCGCCGCGAGCCGCTCGGCGATCGCGCCGGTCAGCAGCGGGTTGCGGGCGGCGAGCACACTGCCGCCGAGCACCACCGGCACCGGCGCGCCGCCGGGACCACCGTCGACCAGCCCGAGGTTGCGCGCCGCCACCGTTGCCATGGCACAGACCTCGTCGGCCTGGCGGAACACGACAGCCCTGGCGACCTGGTCGCCCGCGCTGGCGACGGCGAGCAGCACTGGCGTCAGGCCGAACAGCTCGGCGTACTCGATCGTGCCCCGGTACACGCCCAGGATGACGTCCTCCACCCGGCTCACGCCGAAGTGAGCTGGCACCGCGCGGCGCAGCTCGCTGTCAGGGCCGCGGCCGTCCTCCGCGCGCGCCGCCCACCACAGGGCATCGGGGCCGAGGTCACCGCCGCCGCCCCAGTCGCCGCTGATCGCACCCAGCGCCACGAACCGGAACGACCGGCCGTCCGGCGCCACCCCGGCGCAGTTCGTGCCCTGCCCGGACACCACCCCGATGCCCCAGTGCCGCCCTGGTACGTCATCCTCCAGACCGGCGCGCAGCACGGCGAAGGTGTCGTTGACCACCATGACGGTCTTCGACCAGCCCCGCGCGGCGATCGCCGCCGTTAGTTCCGCCTCCTCATCCGGGAGGTCAGCTCCGGCCAGGCAGGCACAGGTGTGCGCGGCAATCGGTGCGCCCGCCGCGAGGCCCGCCTGCCCGGCAAGGTCGCGCACCAGCGATGACAGCACGCCGAGCGCCGCGTCCCAGCCGACGACCTGATGGTTGGACGCGCCGCCGCGAACCGACGCGAGCAGGCTCCCGTCAGCGGCGACCAGCGCCATGTCGGTCTTGCTGCCGCCACCGTCGATCGCGAGCACCGCGGCGCGTGCAGTCACTGTCCGCCCGCCCAGGGTAGGAACGCAGCGTTCTCTGCCAGCAGCCTGTCGGTGAGCTGCTGAGCCAGGTCGTACTGCCCGACCAGCGGGTGCGCGAGCAGCGCCCTCGCCACCCGGTCCCGGCCGCCGCGCAGCGCCGCGTCCAGCGCGAGTTCCTCGTAGCCGGACACGTGCGCGATGAGCCCGGCCAGCAGCGGGCTCACCGGCGCGACCGGCACCGGCGTCGCCCCGTCGGCCCCGATCACGGCGGGCACCTCGATGACCGCGTCGTCCGCGAGGAACGGCAGCGTGCCGCGATTACGCAGGTTGACGACCTGGCGGTCGCGCGCATCGGTGACCAGCGAGGCCAGCAGCGCGACCGCGGCCTCCGAGTAGTACGCGCCGCCCCGGTGGGTCAGCAGCTCGGGCTTGGTGTCCAGCGCCGGATCAGCGTAGCAGTCGAGGAGCTGCCGCTCGATCTCAGCGACCGCCTCGGCCCTGGTCGGCGCGCCGCGCTCTTCGGCCACCACGCTGTCGTGCGCCCAGTAGTAGCGTAGGTAGTAGGAGGGAACGGCCCGGGCGTCCTGAGTTACCGCTAGCGGCATGCCGGTGTGCAATGCGATCTCCTCGCCGTGCGCGGCGAGCAGGTCCGGGAGCCGGTCGGCGCCGTCCACTACCGCGGCGCGCTCCCAGGTCAGGTGGTTCAACCCGACGTGGTCGAGTGCGACCCGGTCCGGCTCCACGCCGAGCAGCGACGCGAACGACCGCTGATAGCCGATCGCCACGTTGCACAGTCCGATCGCGCGGTGCCCCGCGTCCAGCAGCGCCCTGGTCACGATGCCCACGGGATTGGTGAAGTCGATGATCCAGGCGTCCGGCAGCGCCGTCGCCCGGACGCGCTCGGCCACCCCGAGCACGACCGGCACGGTGCGCAGCGCCTTGGCGAAACCGCCGGCCCCGGTGGTCTCCTGCCCGATGCAGCCGTACTCAAGCGGCCAGGTCTCGTCCCGGCGCCGGGTCGCCTGGCCGCCGACCCGTAGCTGGAGCAGCACGGCAGCTGCACCGTCGACTCCGGCGTCCAGGTGCGTCGTCCAGGTCACCTTCGCCGGGTGCCCGGCCCGCGCCATGATCCGGGCGGCGAACGGCCCGACCACGGCCAGCCGGTCGGTGTCGGGATCGACGAGCGCCAGCTCGGTGACACCGAGCGACAGCCGGGCGATCCCGTCCACGAGCTCGGGGGTGTAGGTGGAGCCACCGCCGACGACCGCGAGCTTCATCAGAACGCCTTTGCCTCAGCGCCGGACTGCGCGACGAGGCAGGCGGCGTCATGACCGGGGGAGAGAGGGAGCAGAGCCGGGGTGATATTCACGCAGTCGGTGATGGCGAGCGGGCAGCGCGGGGCGAACCGGCAACCGGGGGCGGGGTTGATAACCTTCGGCGGCTCGCCAAGGTCAGCAGCGCCTAGCGTCGGCTGAGCCTTCGGGTCGGGTACCGCCGACAGGAGCAACTGGGTATACGGGTGCCGCGGCGAGCTCAGCACGTCCTCCACCGGGCCTGCCTCGACGATCCGGCCCGCGTACATAACGATCAGCCGATCGGCGACGTACCGGGCGCTCGCGATGTCGTGGGTGATGTAGAGGATCGACACGCCGCGCTCGTCGCGC
>JASHSZ010000549.1 GCA_030040815.1 Streptosporangiaceae bacterium | reverse complement strand
TGGAGCCCCTTCTGCACCGAGGGCAGGGCAACGAACATGACGGTCGTGTCGAGGATCGCCATGAGATGGGCCGAGGCAATCACCACGAGCGGCCACCAGCCCGCACGCTGGGGTCGGTGAGCAGCGGTCGGGTCGGAGATCGCTGGGATGGATCGCATGGCCTCGCCTCTCCTTCATAAGAGACAGTGTATCTAAATATCCTTACGATACAATGTCTCTAAAGGAGTCGGCGTGGTGAAAGAGTCCGAGCGACAGCAGGACAGCAGTGGCAAGACCCGGCGCCGGGGCACGGCCCTCGAAGAGGCGCTCCTCGACGCGGCGTGGGCTGAGTTCCAAGAGGTCGGGTATCCCAGCCTCACGATGGAGGCGGTGGCGGATCGTGCTGGCACCAGCCGCGCCGTTCTCTACCGGCGGTGGCGCAACCGCGCCGAGATGGTGATCGCCGCCATGCGCCGGCACCGACCGATGCTCTCGGGCGAGGTGCCCGACACCGGCAGCCTGCGCGGCGATGTCCTCGCGCTACTCACCCGGGTGTCCGCCCGCCTGACCGAGCTTGGCCCGGAGACCCTCTACGGCATCCTCAGCGACTACTTCGCGGACACCGAGTCGGTCGCAGCGTTCCAGGACCAGGTGCTCCACATCGGGGCCGGGGTGATGGCCACCATCCTCAAGCACGCCGAAGAGCGCGGCGAGGTAAGGCAAGGGATCAGCCCGAGGGTCAACTCGCTACCCACCGACCTGTTCCGGCATGAACTGCTCATCCGGCGAACCCCGCCTTCCAAGCGCGTCATCACCGAGATCGTCGACGACGTGTTCCTCCCTCTCGTGCAGCGGGAAGGAAGCACACCTCGGAACGCTGACAGTCCCAGTCTTTAACCCCCACAGAACGGCGGCCGGGGACCAGACTCCCATCGCGCCCGGGTCGGCGTTCCGTGCCATCTAATCGAGCACGACGGTTCTTAGTAGCAGATTGTTTTACACTCATCGACCGACGCCTCAGCGTGCGAGTAGTCATGCGAATGGCTTGACAACTGATCGGCCTGGGATTCTACCTGCCCACCTGGGCCAGCATGGTCTACGTCGCGTTCGTGAATCGACGCCTGCTCGCGGCGAATCCTGGGCTGGCGGGCAGCGACCGCGATGCGCACCTCGCTGGTCCTCGATGCCCTGGAGCACGCACTGCGGACCCGGCAGCGCGAGCACCGCGGCAGCCTGGCCGGCCTGGTGCACCACACCGACGCCGGCCGCCCAATATACGTCGATTGCGTTCACCGAGCGGCTCGCCGCCGCCGGAGGTCAGCGCCTCGGCCGGCACCGTCGGCGACGCCTACGACAACGCACTTCGCCGAGTCAGTGATCGGCCTGTACAAGACCGAACTGATCAAGCCCGCGGCCCGTGGCGAACCGCCGGGCCAGGTCGAGCTCGCCACCCTCGACTACATCGACCCGTCCTGCGATCTTCTGCACGATCGGCGTCTGTTCTGTTGTCTATGTCGCTCGGACGCGTCGCCGAGATCCCTGCGCTCTGATTCATCGGTATGCCTGAGCCTGGCAGACTACGAATGTTCCGGGCAACGCGGGCGGAAGGCGATCTGTGGCAGGCCTGGCGACGATCAAGCGCCGGGCCAATGCTGCCCTGTTCCAGATCATCGACCCGGATGATCAGATCGTCGCCGGGATGTGGGCGCTTACCGGACCTCCGGTCTTGCTGGACCTGCTATACGCGGCAGGCCTGCTGAGTATCGTGCCGCTGCTCGGGCAGTGGGTTCCGCCGATCGAGCTGCTGGCACCGGCCATCGGGCGGCGCACTTACGTCGCCGTGACGCAACGACGGATGATCTGCATCCGGCTGTCCTGGCCGAAGTACCAGCCAGGCCCGGTGGTGCTTGACGTCCCCGCGCCCGTCGTGCTGATCAGCGGCGGTCGGCGTGGGCTCGTCCTGGATTCCGTACGGTGTACCGGCCCGGGCGAAAGTGACCTGGGTATCAGCACGCCGAGGCAGTGGCGGTCCGAGTTCGACCAAGTGCTGGCGGCGCTGCGCGCTGGCGGGGCCAGCGTTGAGCTCAATGGCCCACAGCGCGACGCGATCGGAGCCGCTGAGGCCGGTCGGCGCGCGCGGTGCGGCCGACACCGAACAGCAATCTAAGTATGTCTTGATTCAACTATTGATCTTGCGCCAGCGGACCCGCGTGGAGGCGTGAACTGCCCGTACGTGCTCATCCGGTCCACCAGAGTCGCGCTCCGGCGGAGCGCTTGCTGGTCCCTCGCGACCGGAACGATGCGGAGCCTCATCGCGGAGGCACATGTTGCCAGCCCAGTGCCCAGGTACGCTCGCAGCAGCTGACCACGCAGCATGATGAGAACGTGACCTTGCGGCTGGCCCCTGAAGAGCCCGACGCCGGGAGGTGGCGCCTCGAGTTGGTCAGCACACTCGTCAATCCGGTGACCAGGCGGAGACCGGCCCCTGAGCAGACTGCCGCCGACGATGTTGTCGGCCGCTCTACCGAGCGTCGGGGCCGAGCGCGACCGCGCGCACCCGGCCCTGACCGCCGCGGCTCTCAGTTGAGCAGGTTGAGCGTGTTGGTGTCGTCGTCTACGAAGTAGACGCCGGTGCCGTGCGGTGCGACCGCCAGCCCGAAGAGGGCGCCGTTTCCCGGCGGACCTGGAGGCGTAGGCGTGGTGTCCAATGCCTGCATCGCGACTTGCGCGCCGCCGGGTGTCGTCTCGACGAGGTTTCCGTCCCCGCCGTTGGCCGTGAGAATGTCTCCGCCTGGCGCGATCGCTAGCCCCAGCGGGCCGTTCAGCGCGCCGTTTTCGCTGACAGTCGTGCCTGTGCCGTCGTCACTCACCCGGAACGCCGCGTTCGGGATCGCGGCGATCCGGTTGGCCAGGGTGTCTGCGACATACAGCGTTCCGTTCGGGCCCAGTCCGAGCCCCGTCGGGCCGATCACCAGAGCCGCCTGGTCCGTACGCTCGGGGAAACCTGAGCCGATCTTTCTGACAGCGACGACCTTCGGCGGCTCATTGCCCAGAGTGACCAGCAAGAGCCGAAGTACCGTCCCGCCGTTAACGACGTTCGGATTGGCCGGGTCGGGGCTAGCGGCCACAGTGCCGTTGAGCACGTTGGTGACGAACAGTTCGGCAATCGGGCCCTCGTCCAGCGCGGTCATGTCCCACGGGCCGTTGATGCCGTAGCCGGAGATGGTCTCCCGGACATCACCGTTGCTGTCCAGCACGATGAGGCAGCCTGCCTGGGCCGTCGCGGACGTGCCGTCGGACGTGGGAAGGCTGCCCACGATGACCCACCCGCTGCGGAGTACGACTAGTGCAGTTGTCAGGCCCACGCCGCCAGGGCAAGAGCCGGGCAGGCTGGCGGGGTCGATTTGCGCGAACTGAGTTACCG
>JASHSZ010000548.1 GCA_030040815.1 Streptosporangiaceae bacterium | reverse complement strand
ACCTTGAGCGGAACCCCGGCTGCCAGCCGCAGCGTCGCGCTGGTGTGCCTCAAGTCGTGGAAGCGGACAGGCGGCTGGCCGGACTTGCGCACGGCTGCGACGAAGTGCTCGCCCAAGCTAGCGGTACCCTCGCGCCATGCAAGCCGGGCAGCGCCAGCGATTTCTGACCGTACCCAATGCGCTCAGCGTGGCGAGGCTCCTGGGCGTTCCTGTCTTCCTCTGGCTGGTCCTCCCCCCGGTCAGTCCATCCGCCGATTGGTGGGCTCTGGCCATCTTGCTGCTGGCGGGCCTGACGGACTGGCTGGACGGAAAGATCGCCAGGGCGCTCCACCAGCAGAGCAGGCTGGGCGAGCTGCTAGACCCGGCCGCCGACCGTCTATACATCGTCGCCACCGTCGTCGCCCTGGCCGTGCGCGTGATCATTCCATGGTGGCTTGTAGCGGTGCTCGCCGCGCGTGAGCTGGTGCTCGGCGTTCTCCTGCTCATGCTGCGCCGCCACGGCCACGCCTCGCTCGGGGTCAGCTTCGTCGGCAAAGCCGCCACGCTGAGCCTGATGTACGCGTTCCCTCTGCTCCTGCTCGGCTCGCATCACGCTTATTACGCGGAGGCTGCGCGCATTGTCGGCTGGGCGTTCGCGCTATGGGGTGTCGCACTGTACTGGTGGGCTGCCGGGCTCTACATACGCCAGGCGCACCTGCTGCTCGCCGCAGACAAGGCTGGGGGCGGTTGCCGCTAGCCCGGCCGGTCCGGTGGTGGCGATGATGTGGAACGGCCTGTCACGCGCGGTTGCGTGACAGACTGTTCCTTGTTGCTGCTGCTAGATGCTGAACTGGAAATCTCCTATGTCCGTGTAGGTGCCGTTTGAGTTGTGCCTCCATGCGATGGCATTCCAGACATCGCCGCAGCCCACGCCACCGCTGCCTGGGTAGTAGACGTTGGTGAACAAGTAGCCCGCGCCACCCCCGACCCAGGTCTTAGTTGGGCTGTTGAAGGTGTTGCCGCAGCCGGTTGGCTGTGAGAGCTCAAAGTGCCCGTAGAAGGTGGTGTTGTAGGCCCACTCGTCGACGTTGGCGAAGCCCGAGGCGGTGTTCTTCGATTTCGTCTGAGCACAGACGTCGCCGCTGCAGATAATGTCGAACAAAGGCGACACGGCTGAACCAACCTGTGGCACCGCTGGTGAAGAATGGGTGGCTGGCGAGCCCGGCACAGTCGACGAGGTCGACGACGGCGACGGTAGTGTTGCGGCGGACGCCGAGGCGACGCTAGCGAAGACGAGGGCGCCGGCACCGGCCGCAACTGCGATAGTTCGCAGCCAATGGCGGTGCGTTAATCTGATGATTGTTCTCACGGGGTCTTTCCTTTCAGGGTTGGGATCCGTGGGACATGCGGGCCGCCGGGGCGTTCCAGGGCCTCGGCGGCCTCTCTCGAGCTCAAGGCGGGCAGCTGTCACCTCGGTTCATCGTCGAAGGGGTGACCTGCAAAGCTGCTGAGGGAGTAAGCGTCAGCCTGGGCCCGGGCCTGTGTCAAGACCTCCCGGGCTGGGAGAGTTACCGCGACCTTGCCTAGGTGTTACACGCGCGCTGCTGTGTGTGCGCGAGCATTCGTGCCGTAATGGAGGACCCCCCGGCGTGGCCGCGCGCCATCCGACTCGGTGGGCTAACTTGACTTCGACCAGCGGCGCGGGTTGCCCGAAACGTAGCGAACCCGGTTGCTGCGATGCCGTTTGGCTCGCGCGGGGTCTGGCGGGTTTGTGGGTTCGTCTATATGGGCGGCGTCATGGAGTGACCTCTGCCTCGGCCTGCTTAACGAATTCGCGGGCGGCGTCGGTGAAGGCTTCGAGCGTAGGGCTGAGGTTGTCGAGTAGCTGCTGGGTGGTGTGTGGCGTATTGAACAGGTTGCTGAGGTCCCAGGCGGCGTCGAGGGCGGCTTTGGCCTTGGTCCGCGCTTCGCCCGATCCGACCAGCCGGACGGCTGCGTTCGCTTGCTGGATTCGGCCCACGGTTTCGCCGGTAATGGCGCGGAGTTTCTGGTCACCAGGGACTGCCAGCCTCTCTGGTGCGTTCCAGACCCGTTCCATGTAGTCAAGCTCGACGATTAGGGCGGCGTAGGTGTCGCGGCGGATCTCAGTGCGACGGTCGGTGCGTTGCCTGTACTGGCTGACGGCGCCGCCGGCGAGGGTGATGATGGCGCCGATTGCCGCGCCGGCGAGCGTGGCCTCGGTTGTGGTGAACATGGCCAGGGAGCGTAGTCGTGGCGCTGACAGGTCAGCGCCCGCCAGTGGTCTAGTGACCAGTTGGCGGGCGCCGTTTTAGGTGCGCGTCGGCGGCTAGCGGTGATGGTCGCCCGGCGGGTGGATGGCCTTGCGGACGGCGTCGGCCATGTCGTCGCTGCTAATGCCGTGCAGGTGCAGGTGCTGGTGTACCACGGGAGCGGGCTCGAGCGCGGCCGTGGTGGCCGGGGCGGCCACGGCAGGCGGCGGCGCGGAGGTGACCGCCGCCTGCTGCCTGCGGTCGCGCTCGAGCGCGGCCTGACGCTCAAGCTCCGGGTCGTAGCCGGAGCCGTGGTTGCGGTACAGGGCCATCAGGGCGAACACGAGAACCATGACCACCCCGGCGATGGCGATGCACGCGACGACGGCCTTCCAGTGGGTGATGATGACGGCGATCACGCCGACGACGATCAGCAGGGCGACCAGCTGCAGGATGCCGGGCGCAGCGCGGTCGTTGTGGTGCTGCGGGTAGGGACAGTCGGGCTTGGACATTGGTCAGATCTCCTCGGGCTTGGTTCGGTCGTTGCGTAGTGACTGGCGCTCCCGGCGCTGGCGGGCGTGGTAGCGCTCCACGCGGCGGATGAGCTGGTGCAGGGTCTTGGAGCCGGGCCGCTGGCGGCGCTTGACGCCTTTGCAGCGCGGGCATGTGACCGGACGCGGCCGCTGCCTCGTGCCGCGCCAGACGCGGCCGGTGCCGTGGCAGCGGGGGCACGGGCCGAACGGCGAGAAGTACAGCAGGCCGCCCGACAGGATCAGGCCGGTGACGGTGAGCAGGAACCAGTTCACGGCTGCTCACCCGCTCCCCGCCGATGAGGCCATGCCGGCGGCAAACCCGGCCGAGTACCCGGCGGCCTCGCCGTCGATCCAGCCCCGGTCGTAGCCCTCGTCGTAGCCGTCCTCGGGGCCTTTCTTGTACATGCGGCATGGCAGGCTGGGGCACAGCTCGTCCCGGCAGTGCTCGGCCAGGTGGTCGTTATTGCCGCGTGCCCCGCCTCTCGTCTTGGTCCCGGTCCAGGCCACGTGCTGGCACTTTCCTTCCGTGTGTCGTGGGGGCGCGGCACCGCTACAGCCCGTAGGCCACATTGGCCGCCAGCGTGGCCAGGACGGACAGCACGAGCATCGTCCTGGCCAGCCACGGGGTGGACAGCCCTGTCCGCGCTGACCGCAGCATGGCCAGGCTGGCCGTGGCCACTGTCCCGTCGACGGACACCGGCAGCATGACCGCGGCAGCCAGCGGCTGGCCGTAGCGGACAACCAGCGTCTCGATGTGGACGAAGCTGATCGCGGCGGCTATGCCCGCCACCACGATGACGGCGACGGTCGTCGCGGTGCGGTACGGGTCGTGCTGCGCGGTCACGCGGACCGCCGGGTCATGCAGCGGAGGACGGCAGCCAGCACACCTGCGTCCGCCCTGTCTCTCGCTGGCGGCTCGGTGCCGGTGCCAGCGCAGCGGCGGCAGTGATAGGTCAGGTCCGGGTCGCCGCAGCAGGCGAGGCAGACAGCGACGAGCGCGGTTCCTGGTTGAATTGCGGGCATGGTTCCGTCCTTCCATCGAGGCGGGATCCGGGCCCCGGCACTGTTCGCGCACTGTCCGGGGCCGTCTGCTGGCTCACTGCTGGCACGCCAGCGTGAGAGACGCTGAGTAGCCGTGAGTGCCGGTCGGAGAAGTAGAGAGGGCCCTGACCTGGGGGCACAGCTCGCGCCGTGATACGCGAGAGGGCGTGAGAGACTAGGGCGCGGCTGTCGAAATGAGGAGACAAGGCACGTGCGCAAGGTCCTGATCGCAAACCGGGGCGAGATCGCTGTTCGGATCGCCCGGGGATGCCGCGACGCGGGGCTGAGCAGCGTGGCCGTGTACGGGGACGTCGACCTGGACGCCCTGCACGTGACCATGGCTGACGAGGCCTACGCGCTGGGCGGTCAGACTGCGGCGGAGAGCTACCTGGACATCGGCAAGATTCTGCGGGCGGCAGCAGATAGCGGCGCCGACGCCGTGCACCCCGGATACGGCTTCCTGGCCGAGAACGCTGGCTTCGCCCGCGCTGTCATCGGCGCCGGCCTGACCTGGATCGGTCCGCCACCGCAGGCCATCGACGCGCTCGGGGACAAGGTGCAGGCGAGGCACATCGCCAAGCAGGTCGGCGCGCCGCTGGCGCCCGGCACCGAGGGACCAGTCAGCGGCGCGGACGAGGTCATCGCGTTCGCGGTCGAGTACGGACTGCCGATTGCAATCAAGGCAGCCTTTGGCGGCGGCGGCCGCGGCCTGAAGGTCGCGAGAACGCTCGAGGAGATCCCGAAGCAGTTCGAGTCGGCGGTACGCGAATCGGTGGCCGCCTTCGGCCGCGGCGAGTGCTTCGTCGAGCGTTACCTCGATAAGCCCCGGCATGTCGAGACCCAGTGCCTGGCCGACTCTCACGGCAACGTCGTGGTCGTGTCGACAAGAGACTGCTCGCTCCAGCGGCGGCA
>JASHSZ010000547.1 GCA_030040815.1 Streptosporangiaceae bacterium | reverse complement strand
GCCCGGGACGGGGTCAGGCCGCTGCGCCGCGGCTCGGTGTCGGGCGCAGTGTCCGACAAGGAGGGGTCCCGTACGGACAGCCGCCCCCAGCACGCCTGCCCGGACATGCACAGCTCGTCGAGCCACTCGCGACGGTAGCCCTCGACCCGCGCCGCCAGCACGGAGCTCTCCCACGCCCCGGTGGCGAGCTCGAACCCCTGCAGCTGCTCGATGACCGACAGCAGGCCGAACCTGCCCTCGCGCCGGGTGCCGGGCGCGGCGTGCTGCCAGCGCAGCAGGAACCGCATGAAGTCCTGCGCGGTGACCGGCTCGACCTCCCGGCGGCGGCGCTGCCGGGTGTAGGCGTGAATGCGTGACAGCAGCCGGCGCGAGCAGAATTCCTCCGCGCCGACCGTGCCGCTGAACCGGCCGCGGATCGCGAAGCCCTCGGCCTCCAGCGCCGCGAGCCCGCGGACGACGAGGCCTTCCGGCAGCCCGCACGCGGCGGCGAGAGCCGCCGCCGTCGATGGCCCGCGGCACTCGAGGTGGCCCCGCAGGGCGTCGGCTGCCGCGGTCTCCTCCTCCGGCGGCTCGGCTGGGACGGGGCACGCGTAGGGGGGAACGGGATCGGCTCCCGGCAGCAGCGCTCGCACCGCAGGCAGCCGTTCCACGGCGGCCCACAGCGGGCCCTGCTCGCCCGGCACCAGCACCGCGCGCCGGTCCGCGACGAGCTCGTCGAACCAGGGCTGCCAGTCGTCAGCCGGCCGGAGCACGACCAGGTTCAGCAGCAGGTCGTGCAGTTCGTGCCGGTCCCTCGGGTCCGGCCGGACCTGCTCGGCGACCCGCTCGATCGCGGCGGCGTCCAGCCTGCCGAGCTCGTGCGGCTCGACCGGAAGGCCGCGGCGCAGCGGCACCGCCCGGCTGCGCCGCTCCTCGAGCGGCGCGTCGTCGAGGTAGGTGAATGGCCGGCCGTTCAGGATCTCGTGCGCCAGCACCGACGGCTCGGTGGTGTCCCGTACGACCACCGTGACCCGGCCCGACTCGATGCGGGCCACCAGGTCTTTCAGGCCCTCGATGTCCATGGCGTCGTGCAGGCAGTCCTGGAGCGTCTGCCGGACGAGCAGGTGGTCGGGGATCTCGAGCGGGCCGGGCGCGACGTTCTCCTGGCAGGCCGCCAGCGTCGGGAACACGGCCGCCATCAGGTCGTCAGCCTCCATGCGCTGGATGGCCGGCGGGTTCTTCCGGCCCCCGCGCCACCGGAGGACGGCGAGCGAGGTGTTCAGGTTCCACCGCCACCGCGCGGCGAACATCGGCGAGGTGAGGACGGCCTGCCGGACGACCTCCTCTACGGTGCCGGACGCCAGGAACTTTGGCACCCGGTCCAGCGGGAAGCTGTGCTGCGGTCCGAGCGAGAGCAGGATCGCGTTGTCGCTCGCGGCTGCCTGCAGCTCGAAGTCGAACGTCACGCAGAACCGCTTCCGCAGCGCGAGCCCGAGGGCGCGGTTCAGCCGCGCGCCGAACGGCGAGTGCCCGACCAGCTGCATGCCGCCCGCGTCGTCGAAGAACCGCTCCAGCACGATGGTGTCCATCGTGGGCAGCACGCCGAGCTGGGCCAGCGCGGCGTTCAGGTACGCGGCGATCATCTCCGCAGCGGCGTCGCCGATTCCGCACTCGGCCGCCAGCCAGCGCGCGGCCGCCGCCGCACCGCCGGCTCCCAGCTGCTCCGTGACGCCGGTACGGAGCGCGCAGACCTCCTCCGAGAGCTCCACCGTCCGGCCGGGAGCCTCCCCGAGCCAGAACGGCACCGACGGCGGCGCGCCCTGCGCGTCGACGACCCGAACGACGCCAGGCTCTACCCGGCGGATCCGCCAGGACGTCGTGCCGAGCAGGAACACATCTCCCGCCATGCTCTCGATCGCCCAGTCTTCGTTCACCGTGCCCACGACGGCGTCGTCGGGTTCGGCCAGTACCCGGTAGTCGCCAAGCTCGGGGATAGCCCCGCCAGAGGTGAGGGCGGCCATCCGGGCACCGCGGCGGCCGCGCAGCTCCCCACTCACCTGGTCCCGGTGCAGGTACGCGGCCCGGCGGCCACGCCCGGTCCGGATTCCCTCCGACACCAGGTCGGCGACGTCCGCGAACTCGTCCGCGGACACCGACGCGAACGGGGCCGCGCCGCGTACCAGTGCCAGCAGCTCGCCGGTCTGCCACTCCTCGGCCGCGCACTCGGCGACCATCTGCTGGGCCAGGATGTCCAGCGGGCAGGCCGGGATGAGCAGCCGGTCCAGCCGGCCGGAGCGCGCGCCGCGCAGCAACGCGGCGCACTCCACGAGCTCGTCCCGTGTCGTGGGATACACCAGCCCCCTGGGCACGCCGTTCCTGGTGTGATTGGACCTGCCGACCCGCTGCAGGAACGTCGCGAAGCTCCGCGGCGAGCCGATCTGGCAGACCAGCTCCACCGGCCCGATGTCGATGCCCAGCTCGAGCGACGCGGTGGCGACCAGCGCCCGCAGGTCGCCGCCGCGCAGCCGCGCCTCGACCCGCTGCCGGCGGTCCTTGGACAGGCTGCCGTGATGCGCCGCCACCTGGCCCTCGCCGAGCCGCTCCCCCAGCTGGTGCGCGAACTGCTCCGCCATCCGGCGGGTATTGACAAAGACCAGCGTGGTGCGATGCTGCTGGACGTGCCCGGCGATCCGGTCACAGATCTCGGCCATCTGGTCGGTGGTGGCAACCGCGCCCAGCTCGTCGCTGGGCAGCTCCATACCCAGGTCAAGCTCGCGGCGGTGCCCGACGTCCACGATGGCGCAGCGCGGTGAGCCGTCGGCCGCTGACCGGTCCGGACCCGCGCCGACCAGCAGCCGGGCTACCGCCTCGATCGGGCGCTGTGTGGCGGACAGCCCGATCCGCTGCACCGGCTGCTCGGCGACGTGCTGCAGTCGTTCCAGGGTGAGGGACAGGTGCGAGCCCCGCTTGTTCCCCGCGACCGCGTGGATCTCGTCCACGATCACCGTGCCCACCGCGCGCAGCAGCGTCCGGCTGCGCTCGGCGGTCACCAGCAGGTACAGGGACTCCGGCGTGGTGATGAGGAAGTGCGGCGGCCGCTTGAGCATCGCCGCCCGCTCGGCCGCTGCGGTGTCACCGGTGCGCACCGAGACCCGGATGTCCGGCGCGGTCAGGCCCAGCTGCACTGCCACCTCGGCGATTTCCGCGAGCGGCCGCTCGAGGTTCTGCCGGATATCAACGGCCAGCGCCTTCAGCGGTGACACGTACACGACCTGCGGCCCAGCCGCCGGCTCGGCTCCCGCCTCGCGGGCCCGGTATATCCGGTCGATGCACACCAGGAACGCCGCCAGGGTCTTGCCCGAACCCGTCGGCGCCGCGATCAGCGTGTGCTGGCCAGCCGCGATCTCGGTCCAGCCTGCGGCCTGCGGCAGCGTCGGCCCGGCCGGAAAGCGCCGCTCGAACCACGCGCGGACCGCAGGATGGAACCCATCAGCCACCCAGCCACGGTAACTCAGGCCTGCGACATTCCGGGTCCGCGACGACGGCATACCAGCGCACAGTGCGGGTAACCTTGGTCGCTGGCCATGGGGCAAACTGCAGACTCGTCAAGCCCGCCCGACGTGCGGACTCCGTCCCGCCGCTTCGGGCCGCGCCTGCACGTCGGGCGCCGGTGGGCGCGTGTCCTAGCCGGGCTGGCCCTGCTCGTGGCAGCGGTGGCGGCCGCCAGCGCGGCGCTCGAGATCACCCCTGCGCAGACGGTGACGGTCGCCGGGCAGGTCATCAAGGTGGGCGCGGCGCCGCGGCTGCGCTTGTCCGGTCCGGGCGAGGTCGACCTGTTCGGGCAGGGGCTGCCGACGGCGATCTCCATACCCGGCCCGATCGAGCTGCAGCTGCAGCTCAGCCAGATCACGCTCAACAGCGAGCTGACCAACTTCGTGCAGGGACGCAGTCCCGGCCAGGACGGGCAGAGCCTGCGCGCACAGCTCGTCGCCGGCTGGGAACGCTACTTCGGCTGGGAAATCGTCGCGGCGGGGCTGGCGGCGCTGATACTGGCCGGGGCCGTCGCCGGCTGGCGCAGGCTCCCGCCGAGGTCCACGGCGGCGGTGCTCGTCCTGGGCCTCGTCGTCACCGAGGCGATCAACCTGGCTGCCATCGCGGTCACCGCAGACGGGGCCCGCGCTGCGCTGCACGGCGTCAGCTCGCTGAACCAGCTCGTCGGCAGGGCGGACGTCACCGTGCAGGCCCAGCCCGCGGAGCCGCCGCTGCACGGAATCCAGGAAGTGGTGCTGGGCGACTCGACGGCGGCGGGAGCCGGGCTTCCCCTCGGCGCGAATCCGTCGCCGGCCGACATGGCGTGCGGCCGGAGCACGCAGTCCTACGCCCTTGACCTTGCGGCTGCCCACGGCTGGACGGCGCTGAACCTGGCCTGCGACAGCGCGACCATCGCGCAGGGGCTGCTGGGCCCGCAGCAGCAAGACGGCCAGCAGATCCCCGCGCAGATCGACGCGGCGCGCCGGGTGCAGCGGCCAGCCGTCGTCATCGTCAGCGTGGGCGCCGACGACCTTCAGTGGTCTGCAATCCTGCAGGTCTGCGCCGCGTCCGCGCAGTGTGACAGCCGCGCCTCGAATGCCTACTTCCAGCAGAAGCTGGCCGAGTTCAGCACCAATTACCTCGAGCTGCTCATCCAGCTCGGCAACCTGCCCGGCCACCCGCAGGTGATCATCAACCGCTACTACGACCCCTTCGGCAGCGACGTCAGCTGCATCACCCACCGCGGCCTGACCGCTGCCAAGGTCAGGACGCTCCAGTCCTGGCTGGCCGCCCTGAACCAGGTCCTCGGCAAGGGTGCAGCGCAGTTCGGGTACCTGTCGCCGCAGCCCAGCTTCACCGGCCACGAGCTGTGCTCGCCACTGCCCTACGTGCAGGGCCTCGGCGATGCCGCCCCGTTCCATCCCACCGCGCTCGGTCAGCTGGATATCGCGCTCACCGACGAGGTCGCGCTGGCGAGCCACCCGGCATCGCCGTCACCGTCACCCTCGTCACGCGGGGTCTCGCGGGCTACCAGCAGCAGTGTGAAGCGCTAGCCGAGGAAGTCGCGCAGGGCCGTTACGACCTCCCCCGGTGCCTCTTCCGGAACGAGGTGGCCGGTGGGCAGCGCGCTGCCCCGGACGTCCCTCGCGTACTCCTGCCAGATGCTGAGCGGGCTGTAGCCGGGGCCGCCGGCCATGCCCTGCTTCCCCCACAGCACGAGCAGCGGGCAGTCGATCTTCTCGCCAGCATCGAAGGTCTCGTCATCATGATCAAGGTCGATGCCCAGCCCCGAGCGAAAGTCCGCGCACGAGGCCGCGATCGTGCCCGGATCGTGGAAGCAGCGCACGTATTCATCCATCGCCTCCGGCTTCAGGCTCGCGCCCGCGCCGAGAAGCCGGCCGATCAGGGCACGGACCCAGAAGTCAGGGTCTGCCGCGATCATGTGCTCCGGGACGCCGCCGCCCGCGGCCAGGAAGAACCAGTGGTAGTTCGCCGCGGCTGCGGTCCGGTCCACGTTGTGCAGGGCATGCCGGGTCGGCACGATGTCCAGCACCGCGAGCCTGGTGACCGCGGTGGGGTGGTCAAGGACCAGCCGGTGCGCGACCCGGGCACCGCGGTCGTGGCCGACAAGCTGGAATTCTTCGAAACCCAGCTGGCGCATGAGGCCCACCTGATCGCGGGCCATGGATCGCTTGGAGTAGACGAGCCCGGCTGCATCGGGCGCGGGCTTGTCCGAACTGCCGTAGCCGCGCAGGTCCGCCAGCACCACCGTGTGGCTGTCGGCCAGGGCGGGGGCTACGTCGCGCCAGGTGACGTGGTTCTCGGGATAGCCATGGAGCAGCAGCACCGGCGGGCCGGATCCCATGACCGCGCAGCTGATGGTCGTGCCGGCAACGACCTGCCGCCGGTACTGGAAGCCCGGCAGCTCCATCGGCGGTGCTGCCGGGGTCACGACTCGGTCTGGTCCACGTCGATGAGCGCGAGGCCGATAGCGGGCCGCATCACCTTGCGCAGCTGAGCGAGTGTCTCCGTCACCACCGCCTCCTGGGTCGGATAGACCTGTCCCTCGAGGAGATGGCCTCCGCGGGTAGTGCTGTCCGCTAGACGGAGCGCCGCGTGCGTGTGCAGCACCGGACCGTCCTCGCCCATCGCAACGTCTCCGATGAGTGACGCCAGCTCGCACTGCTCGTCGACCGGGTTGCGCCGGTACTGCTTGGCCGCGGGATCGAACCAGCCGACGACGGCTCGCTCGACCGCGCCAACCGCGGTGATCTGGGCGGCTTCCAGTCGCTCCGAGCGCACGGACTGGTTCAGCGCCGCAACGGCCTCGTCCCCTGGGTCGCAAACCACTACATAGGTGACGACGTCCGCGTCCTCGACAACCGTCGACTTCATAACCGGCTCCTCGCCGCCCGTCCGCGAAGTAAGCCATCGGACCTGGGCCAGGGACACCTCGATTGCCGGCAGGCTACCGGCCCTCGGTCGTCCTGCCCGATTGGACTGGAGCAAAACAACCCGCATCCGCCCGGAGCAAAATACCCGGGCGGCGGCCCGCACGGTGGGCCGACCGAGTCACCGGCGTCCTGCTGGCACCCCGTCGCAATAGCCGGGCGCCGTTGCGGAAAGAAGCCAGGCATGCAGAAACTCTCCGTCGAGGCACAGGCCCGCGAACTGCTGGCACAGGCGGCCAGCGCGCCGGGCGGCCGCGCCGCGCAGACCGTCATGGGAGGGCACGAGCGCATCCTGCGCCAGACCGTCATCGCCATGACTCAGGACTCGGCCCTGTCCGAGCACGCCAACCCCGGCGAGGCCACCGTGTACGTGCTCCGCGGCCGGGTCCGTCTCGAAACGGGTAGCGAGGCATGGGAAGGGCGCGACGGCGACCTTCTCATCATCCCGGACGCGCCGCACAGCCTGCTGGCGCTGCAGGATTCCGCGGTACTGCTGACGGTCGCAAAACGGTCGTAACACCCCGGCTACCGTGCCAGGCCGGTCTGCCGTGTCGCCGGGCTGACGGCTGCGCTGTCAGCCCGGCGACAGACTTGCGCCGAAAACGTGCGCGACCCTCTCCGTATCAAGGGAAACCTCAAGACCCTGGGGAGGGAACATGAACTGGTTCTGGCTAAACGTCCCGGCAATGGTGGTCTTCTTCGCGGCCATCACCGGCATCCCGCTGTGGCTGTCGTTCCGGCACTGTGACACCGGCCCGGAGACGCTGCTGGCCTTGGACCCGGCCGACGACGTCGTTGCCGTAGCGGAGCTAGCCGCCGAGTCCGAGCCGGTCGGCGCGCACTGAGCCGACCGCAGACCGCGCCCGACTGACGTGCCCACGGACAAAGGGCGGATCGCTACGATCACCAGTTGATGCGCGAACCCACCACCAGGAGCGGCCCGCTCGCCGCCCTGACCCGAGCGGGCGGGCTGCGGCTGACCGAGCCGTGGTTCGCCCCGTTCGCGTTGCTCAACGGCGCGGCGCTGGGCCTGACTCCGATCCTGCTGCCGGTAGCGGCCAGCCGTGAAGGCGTGGGGCATGTCGGCCTCGTGATGGGTGCGTTCAACCTTGGCGCCTTCGCCGCTCCGCTGGCCGGCACGGTCGCCGACCGGTACCGGGCGCACCGCGGCGTCGCGGTCGGCTGCGCGGCCGCGGTGGCGGTGTCGCTGTGGCTGTTTCCGGTGGCTGGACCGGCGTGGCAGCTGGTGCTCGCGCTGGCCGACGGGGCCGGCTTCGCCGGTGCCGTCACGGTCGCCAACCTGCTGATCGTCGAGCGCCGACCACGTGCCGAGTGGAATTCACGGCTGGGGGTGCTCGAGGCCGCCCTCAGCGTGGGCCAGGGCGCCGCGCTCTTCTTGTCGGCCTGGCTTGCGACGCTCAGCGTGCGGGACGGCCTGTTTCTTGCAGCCATCGTCCCGGCCGCCGCCATCCCGCTGGCCGCCATCCTCGTACCGCGCATGGCGGGCGTCCCTGAGTCGGGGGGGCAGCGCGCACGGCCAGCGGACGGCGACTCGCCAGCTGCCGCCGTTCCCCTCATCAAGCATCACCGGCTGGCTTTTGCCGGCCTGGTCGGTGAATGGGGACCAGCCAGCCCGGCCCGCGCTCATTACCTCGCGCACCGCCGACCGTTCTCCGGACTGACGGCGCTACGCGGGCCGTTCGGCTGGATGCTCGCGGCCTGGATTCCGGCCTACGCGGGCACCGCGGTGATCTTCGCGCTCTACCCCGTCCTGTTCCAGCACGCGTTCGGAGTTGCACCCAGCAGTTCGTCCCTCGCGTTCGCCGTCATCGTGCTCGTCAGCCTGCCGCTGTTCCCGGTCGCCGCGGCCGTCTCCCAGCGGCGCGGGCCTGCGCGGGTGATGGCCGGAGCGCTCGCGGCCCGGGTCGTGCTGCTCGCAGCGCTGGCGGCCCTCGCGTCGGTAAGCCGGGTGCCCGCCGTGCTGCCGCTTGCGGCATTCGCCGGGATCATGTTCGCCTGGTCGTTCCTGAGCGTCGCGTCGCCGGCCCTGACCGGCCAGCTGATGCCAGGTGCGGAGGGCGACGCGCAGGGCCTACTCAACGCCAGCAGCGGGACCGCCGGGCTCATCGGGTCCGTGCTCGGCGGCACCATAGCCGGCCATCTGGGCTACCCCGCGGCGCTGGCGCTCGGGGCCGGCGCGACGGCGCTCGGCCTAGCGATCTTTGTAGCGACCACACTGCGCCGACGGCCCGCGCCGCCGGACGGCCACAGAAATGTACGTCTATAGTCGTCCGGAGCCATCAAGCACCCTCACAGTGACAGCCACTCGCTCGCGGTGGTTACCGCTGCTAGCTCGTCAGCAATGGGCTCGACGCCGATCCCTGGCGCCGTCGGCACGCGCAGCTGCCCGGATTCGAGCACGAACGGCGCGGTGATGTCGGTTCGGTAATAACGGTCAGAGGCCGACGTATCGCCGGGCAGGGTGAATCCTGGCAGGGCGGCCAGCGCGACATTCGCCGCCCGGCCGAGACCGGTCTCCAGCATGCCGCCGCACCAGACCGGCACGCCGTGGGCGGCGCACACATCGTGGATCCGGCGCGCTTCGAGGTAGCCGCCTACCCGGCCGGGCTTGATGTTGATGATCTTGCATGCGGCCAGCGTGATCGCCTGCGCTGCGGAGCGGGCCGAGGTGATGGACTCATCCAGGCAGACCGGGGTGCTGATGATCTTTGCCAGCTCGGCGTGCCCGAGGATGTCTTCTTCGTCCAGCGGCTGCTCGATCAGCAGGAGGCCGAACGGGTCGAGTCGGGCGAGCTGGCGAGCGTCCGCGAGTGAGTACGCGGTGTTGGCATCGACCTGCAGCAGCACGTCATCGCCGAACCGCTCGCGGACCGCGCGGACGGGTTCGATGTCCCAGCCAGGCTCGATCTTCAGCTTGATCCGGACGTAGCCCGCATCGAGATAGCCGCCGACCGCGTCGAGCAGCTCGCCGATTGAGTCCATGATGCCGACGGACACTCCGCACGGCACGCGATCACGGGTGGCGCCAAGCTCGCGAGCCAGCGGCCGGCCGGCCGCCCGGAGTTCGGCGTCGAGGACCGCCGTCTCCAGTGCCGCCTTGGCCATCCGGTGGCCCTTGTACGCGGACAGGGTCGGTCCGACGGAGCTGGCGTCCAGGCTCGGGCAGGCGGCCAGGGCGGGCACGAGGAACCGGCGCAGCACGTCGGCGGCGGCGTCGACATATTCGGAGGAGTACAGCGGGTCGGACATCGCCACGCACTCGCCCCAGCCCTCGGCTTCCGCGCTGACCGCCCGCACCAGCAGGATGTCGCGCCAGGTCTCGGTGCCGAACGAGGTGCGGAACGGCGACACCAGCGGCATGCGGATTCTGCGCAGCTCTACCCTGGTCAGTTTCATCAGCTCTCCTCCTGTCCCGCACGACGCCGGATGACGTACCACCCTGACTTATCGAACCCGGCGACATAGCCGCCACCGGCCATCGCCGTCGCCAGCACGTCCCGAACGGCGATGCGCCACTGCTGGGCACACTCCGGATCGCTGCGGCGCAGGCCTTCGACGTCGTGCGGAATGGCCAGCAGCACCGTCTCCCCCGCTAGCTCCCCCGGCACCGGCCAGCCCTGGTCGGATCGAGCCAGCGCGATCACCGCGCCGCGCCTGCGCTCAGCCTCGGCGTCGGCAGGGCTGATCCGACCTGCGCTCGCGGCCAGCACCGTGGCAGCCGTCAGCTCCCACTGCACGAGCAGCCGGTCGGTCTCGCCGGTGCCGTTGATGTCATCGTTCATGCCGCCGTAGAAGTTCGGCAGGTACTCGGTCGCCTCCGCACCGAGCTTCACCAGGTTGAAGTACGCGTTCCGGCTGACCAGCGGGTCGAAAGTCCACGCGATCTGACCGACGCCACGCTGCATGGCCCAGGCGCGCTGATGCAGCTTGAGCGCGAAGCCAATGCGGCGGCCGGCGGCCGCCGGCGACACACCGGCAACATGGCTGTGCATCGCCGTGCCCGCCGGGGCGCTGAAAAACCCGACAGAGGCGCCCAGCAGCTCGGCTCCATCGAACGCGCCGCCGACATAGTTACCCGCCTTGGTCAGCGCACGCAGCAGCTCCGTGGTCACCGGCGGGTTGCTCGGATCGGGCCGCCAGATCCGGTCGTAGAGCCGGTAGACCGCCGCCAGGTCGTCGAGCTCGGTTATTTCCCGTACCCGCACTCCTGCCGCCCTGGCTGCCAGCTCGGCGGCGCGCTCCGCCGCGCCCGCCGCTTGCGCGGCCGCGCTGGCAGCCCACGGCTGCGCGTCGGTCCGCAGCAGGTGCAGGTCCGTCGCGAAGTCCGTGCTCGCGACTTCATCGGCGCTTGTCATGGCTGCCGCGCACCCGGGGCGCCGACGAGATCGGCCAAGCCGGACTGTGCGCTGCCGGTCGGGGCGGCGATCAGCGCTACCAGCAGCGCGGCGCGGCGCGGGAGCTCGGCTATCAGGACGTGCTCGTCGCCGGCATGCGCCCCACCGCCGACGGCGCCGAGCCCGCGCAGGAAGGCGATGCGCGTTCCGTCCGGTGCCGACGCGGGCGCGGTGTCGGCTTGACCGCGGGTTAGCTGCTCGGGCTCTGCGGTTCGTACACCGATGCGCCAGAGCGACCGCACGCTGCGGTCAGCAGCGACGTGGCTCCCGCGGAGCACGTAACCGATCTGGCTGCCGTCCGGACTCAGGGCAGGCTGTTCCGGTACCGCGAACGTGGTCAGATCATCGAAGCGCTGGCGTCGTGTCACCGGCTCCTCCTAAGTCATATCGGCGGCAACCCGGCCCTGCTACCGGCCAGTAGAGCCGACCAGGCTCCATCGCGTCGCCGTCAGCAATCCAAGGAAATCATCCGAGGCAGCCTCGGCCTTGGGACCTGCGGACGAATGTGGCCGCGAAGGTCGGCAGCCCAGCACACTGGCCGGGGGTCCGCGCCGCGGACCTTCAGTAGCGGACGTCCAGACCGTGCAGGCTGGCGCCGGCCAGCCACTCATGTCGCCGCGGGGCCAGGTCCATCGTGAGGTCGATGTGACCCCCCAGTGTTCGGAACCCGGCGGCATAGAACCGGTGTATGGCGGCGACGTTGCGCGCCACGGGGCGGATAGCCAGGTACTCGAAACCACGGGCACGGGCTTCGTCGACGACCCGGTCGATCAGCATCCGGCCAACGCCCCGATCCCGGGCTGCCGCAGCCACGACAACCGGCTCGACTTCGCCGCTCGTACCCCGGTCGAGCAGACCTGTCAGGCCGATGACCCTGCCGTGGGATTCGGCAACCCAGCACCCGATCCGTCGCGACTCGGCGAGGTAGTCATCGAACCCTGAGCCAGGATCGTCGCCGCCGATTGACGAATCCCCGTAGATGCTTCGGTGGTACTCCGTCAGCTCCGCCCACAGGGATCGGCAAGCGCCGTAGTCGCCGTTGCCGTAATCGCGAACGATGACCTCCGGCGCGACTGGCAAATCTGGCTGCTGCGAAACGGTCATGGCCCCATGCTCTCAGCCAGGCCGGGCAGAGCGGTCCGCGCATCGACATTCCGGTTGGAGCCCTGCCAGACTTCGCTGATGGACCTCGGGCTCACCGGCCGCAGGGCGTTCGTCACAGGCGGCAGTGGTGGCATCGGCCTAGCCATCGCTCAGGCGCTCGCCGACGAGGGCGCCGAGGTAGTGATCTGCGGCCGGGACGAGGGCCGCCTGGCGCGATCCGGCTTCCCGGCAGTGCAGGCAGACGTCACCGACGCCGCCGATCTTGGCCGGGCCGTCGACCTGGCCGCTGACCGGCTCGGCGGGCTTGACCACGTGGTGGCCAACGCTGGCGGCTCGGTCGGCGGCAACCTGCTGACCTCCACCCCAGAGGACTGGATCGCCACTTTTGCCGTCAACGTGCTGCACGCCGCGCACGCAATTCGGTGCGCCGTACCACATTTCGAGCACAGCGGGGGCGGTAGCGCACTGATCATTGCTTCCATTACCGGCTGGAAGTCAGGCCCGAAGTCGTCATACGCATCGGCAAAAGCCGCCGAGATCCATCTGGCGGCGATCCTCGGCCAGGAACTCGGGCCGCGCAACATTCGCGTGAATGCGCTGAGCCCGGGCTCGGTGCTGTTCCCCGGCGGCGGATGGGACGGCTTCCGCCTGGCTCAGCCTGACAGGTTCGCGGCGTTCGCCGCTGGCGACTTCCCGCGCGGACGGCTCGTCGAGCTGCGCGAGGTAGCTGACACCGCGTGCTTCTTGCTGTCCCCCCGCGCGAGCGGCATCAACGGCGCGAATATCTGCGTCGACGCCGGACAGGATCACCCGAGCGCGAGCCGCTTCTTCCCGGCTCAGTGATCGGTGCTGGCCGTTCCATCTTCTGATCGCTGGGTTCGCCCGAGTGGCTGTTGTGTCACCCACCATTCAGAGGCGGGTTCGAGGCCGCAAGCGCGAAGCAGCTCGCGCTTCGGCTCGTCGAGGTGCCCGGTCACCACGACTGCCTGCACAGCACCGCGCCGACTGGCCTCGGCTACGCCAGCGCGCAGCAACCGGGCGCCCGTGGTCTGCCATCGGGAGGCGGGCACAACTATGAAGTCGTCGATCTGGCACGTCGCGCCGCCCGGATCGTAGACCGGCGGGGCACCGGTCAGCGTGGCAATGAGGAAGCCGGTCAGCTGGCCAGCCTCTTCGCTGACCAGAGTGATGACCTTGTCATCATCGATAAGCCTGGCCAGGTAGGCGCGGTGCTTGTCCAGCGCGCCTACCGCAGGCCGCCAGAAGATCGGCTGGTAACGCGCGTACTGCTCGCGCCGGATATCTGCCAGGGATGCCATCGCGGCGACGTCAGCCGCGACGGCGATGCGAACCTGCGCCACCCGCTCAGTCTTGCGCAGGCACCGACCGTTGATCGCGAGTGGCATCCGGATCGCTATCGGACGCTACCGAACCTTGCCGACTCCCAGGGAGTCATGGATCAGACCCTTGTTCGGGAACCGGACGCCGCTCTACCCTCCCGGCCACTATGAGTTGGCCGCGCCGGCTACTCCGAAGGTACGAGCGGGTTCCCGGAAACCTGCTGACCGCTCTCGTCGGGCCCGACACGCTCACATGGACACCCCTGCGCAGCGTCCCGGTGCAGCCGACGATCGCAGTCGGGTCGGGTGCCTAAGTGACGCGCGGCGGGAAAGCTGCTGTGCTAGTCACGTGACTGACACCGCATCTGCTGGGTTCAATGCGCTGCCCGAGGACTGGGCGTCCGATCCTGGCCTGATCGCAGGACTGCGGGTGGACGACGACGATGAACACGACGACCCAGTTCTGCGCTGGCCGGACGGCCGGGTGGTCGACACCTGGCGCGAGGACTACCCGTACTCCGAGAAGATGACTCGGGAGGAGTACGAGTACCTCAAGCACCCGCTGCAGGTCGAGCTTGTCAAGCTGCAGAACTGGGTTAAGTCCGTCGGCGAGCACATCGTGATCCTGTTTGAGGGTCGCGACGCAGCGGGCAAGGGCGGCACGATCAAACGGTTCACCGAGCACCTGAACCCGCGCGGCGCGACCGTCGTCGCACTGGCTAGGCCGAGCGAGCGGGAGCAGACGCAGTGGTACTTCCAGCGCTACTCACCGCACCTGCCCGCGGCGGGCGAGATCGTCATGTTCGACCGATCCTGGTACAACCGGGCCGGCGTGGAGCGAGTCATGGGATTCTGCACGGACGAGGAGTACTGGGAGTTCATGCGAGAGGCGCCGGAGTTCGAGCGCTTGCTGGTCCGTTCCGGGCTGCACCTGACGAAGTTCTGGTTCTCGGTGACGCGCTCCGAGCAGCGCACCCGGTTCATCATCCGCCGGGTCGATCCGGTCCGCCAGTGGAAGCTGAGCCCGATAGACATCGAGTCGCTGGATAAGTGGGACGCCTATACCGATGCTAAGGAGGTCATGTTCCACTACACCGACACCGGATATGCGCCATGGACGGTTGTCAAGAGTAACGACAAGAAGCGGGCCAGACTCGAGGCGATCAAGCACGTGCTGAGGAAGTTCGACTACGACGGCAAGAACGACGGAGCCATCGGGAAACCAGACGAGAACCTCATCGGGCCGCCGTCAGCACTGTCCGAGCACAACCCCGACATCTCCTTCCGCGATCTTTAGACCCTGGGCTTCGGCCAGCTCTGGCGCCCAGGGGTGGCTTCGTTGCCGAGCGGCTCTTGGTTTGTCGACCCGATCGCCCGCTTGCGACGGCAGCGCGGCATTGCAGCGCGCCCGTCGTCGCGGCCATGTGGCGCGCTGATCGGGGCCGACGATCGGATCTGCTGCGGATAACCTGGGGTGCACGCAGGCCGGGATGATAAAGCGGGCCGAGTCGGCAGGCCTAGCGGCGGGGCCTGTTCACCGGCCCGGCAGCGTGAGCGGCGGCTAGGAGGCGGGTGACTGGGTGGAGGATGCCTCGGAGCCGTCGGCCGCCCGTGGGCGACTGCGTACGTACCTGGGCATTGCACCGGGAGTAGGCAAGAGCTACGCGATGCTGCGCGACGGGCGTGCGCAGTGGCGGGGTGGTGACGACGTCGTGCTGGCCTACTGGGAGCGTCATGGGCGGCCGGCAACCGCTGCGCAGGTTGATGGTCTCGAGGTGCTCACCGGGACGGTCAGCTACCGCGGGGTGCGCATTGAAGAACTCGATGTCGCTGCGGTCCTCGATCGCCGCCCGGGACTGGCCCTGGTCGATGAGCTGGCGCATGCGAATCTGCCCGGCGCTCGGCACCGGAAGCGCTGGCAGGATGTCGGCCAGCTGCTAGACAGCGGCATCGACGTGTATACCACCCTGAACGTGACCAATATTGAGTCGCTAGGCCCGCTGGTGTCGCGGATCACGGGGGTGCCAGCGGCCGAGCCGGTGCCGGATGTGTTCGTGCGGGCCGGACACGTCCAGCTAGTTGACCTAGCGCCTGCGGCGCTGCGCCGTCGGCTGGCTCAGGGTCTGGTGTTCCCCGCCGAGCAGGCAGATGCCGCGCTGTCAAATTATTTCCGGTTCGCGAACCTGGCAGCGCTGCGGGAGCTGGCCCAGCTCTGGCTCGATGAGTCCGTTCCCGATGCGGCCGCGGCGTTCCTGGCCGGACACGAAAAATGCGAGCCGGTCGACGTCGCGATCGTCGTAATCGGCCTGGCGGGATCGCGGGCTGACGAATGGCTCATCCGCTACGCAGCTCAGGTGGCCGAGTTGTCAGGCGCCAGGCTGCACGGCGTACACGTACGGCCCCTCGACAACATGGACGGTCCCGCCAGGGCGCACCTCACCGCGGACAGGCGCCTGCTCAAAGAGCTGCACGGCGAGTTCAGCGAGGTCAAGGCCAGCGACCCGGCATCGGGATTAATCCGCGCCGCGCGCAAGGCCCGCGCCGATCAGCTGGTGATCGGAGCGCACCGGTCGCACTTGCCGAGGCTGCTGACCGGATCGACGGTGGGCGACCAGGTCCTCCGGAAGGCCGGCGACCTTCCGGTTCAGGTCGTGAACGTCGGACGGCCGGACAACACCAGCGGTCACTGGCATCGCAAGGTCACGACTCGAACCCAGGGATAACTCAGGCCTGCGCCGGATACTGCCTCGCAGCCCTCATGGCCCGGTACGTGCCTGCTGGACGAGGGTACTTTCGGGAGATGCCAACGTAGGGAGTCAGGATGCGCGCATTCGCCGTGCGCGCTTTCGGCGAGCCTGGGCGGGTGCAGGACCTGCCCGTTCCCGCCGCCGACGGCGCAGTTCTCATTCGAGTGAGGTTCGCAGGGGTCAACCCGGTCGACAACACCAATCTCGGGCGGCTGACCGCGACCTCCTCGTTTCCTTATGTGGTGGGCATTGACTTCGCCGGCGTGGCCGAGCGTGTTCCGGCGGGCGACCACGGCCTGCGGGGCGGCGAGCGTGTCTTCGGTATGGCCCGGACGCACGGCGCCTATGCCGAGTACACCGCGGTCGCCCCGGGCGCCAAGCTGGAGCCGGTAGCTCTAATCCCCGACGGCGTCGCTGACGACCAGGCCGCCGCATTGCCCATCCCTGCGGTCACTGCGCTGCGGACGGTTGAGCTGCTTGACGTCACCGCAGGCCAGTACGTCGTGGTGATGGGCGCGACCGGCGGGGTCGGCGGTTACGCGGTGCAAATTGCGCGGTCCCGCGGGGCGCATGTCATCGCGACCGTCCGTGGCGATGTAGACGAGGCTCGTCGTCTGGGCGCCGCCGAGGTCTATGACAGCCAGGCCGTCGACGTGATCGACGCGCTGCGCGCCGATCACCCGGACGGCGTCGACGCTGTCCTTGACCTCGTGAGCGGTCGGGATGCTATCGGCCGTGACGCTGAGGTCATCCGGCCCGGAGGACGCCTGGTATCGACCCTTTTCGCGGCGGACGAGGGCTGGTTCGCAGCGCGCCAGATCACCGCACACAATCATGCCTCGAGCTCGAATCCGCTCATGACGCCCCAGGGACTGACCACGGTCGCGCAGATGCTGGCGGACGGTACGATCACTGCGCGGATCAGGTCCATCGTTGCGCTGGACGCCGCCGGGCTGGCACTCGACGAGATCCGGCGCGGCGGCATGCACGGCAAGGCCGTCATCCGCCTCTAGAACCTCGCCGCACCGACGGCGGCCGGCCTCGCCCGGCTACAGGGCCGACGCGGACGAGCTTGTGCCAGAGGCCACTGGGCCCGGCGTTCGCCGCGCTGAGCTCAGTCGGTCGTGCTGCGAACCAGCCCGACGAGTTGCCCTGCAGGTCTTGGAAACGGGCGATGGCCCAGACCCCGTGAGCCCGCCGTGAACTAACTAGTCGCGGTGCTGGATGCAATACCTGGTGCCGTCACGCTCGGCGCGTCCGACGTCATCGAGCAGCACGGCGTGCACCGGGTCGCAAAGCGTCCCCCGCCGGACCCGAGGCTCATTGCTGATCTGGCCGTGAACTGGATTCTGACTGAACTGATTGGAATCATGGTCAACATTGCCGCCTGCCGCTCGGCTTCCTCCTCAACCAGCACGCGTTCCAGGAAAGCTCCCTCATTGCCCCCGTCCTGGCATTCCGGACCGTCACCGATCCTGGGGTGGCCATCGGCACTGGCCTCATCGGGCTAACCGAGCAGGTCGCCGGCACCCCCGCCGCCATCGCCGCCGAGGTAGCCGGACTCGTGATCACGTCCGCGGGTGTCGTCGCTCTCGCCCACCGGTCGCCGCACGTCGCCGCAGCCTCCGCGGCGTCATAGCCGAGGAATCAGCGACGCGAAGGCAAGGGATCCTGAGCCAGGGCGGCGACCGCGCCACGTGATGGCGGGATGACGCCCCTGCGGCGTGGGTGACGCGCCCGGTTGGTGGGTAGCCAGCCTGGGAGGTGGCAGCCCAGACGGGCATCTGGCGGTATCAAGGAGGAGCAGACCATGGCAAAGCCGGACGCAGTATTCATCTATGTAGGTACCTACCCCGACGAGGCGCAGGCGCGCCACGATTACCAGATCATCAAGGACCTGCACTCAGCCGGGGCGGTCGGGACATACGACGCCGCCGTGGTAACCAAGGACGACGGACATGTGCATGTGAACAAGGACGAGATGGCCACCCGGCACGGAGCCTGGGGCGGCGCGGCCGTCGGCGCGGCCATCGGTATCCTCTTCCCGCCCGCCGTCATCGGGACCGCGGCCGTCGGCGCGGCCGTCGGCGGCGTCGGCGGCCACCTGTGGCGCGGTATGTCCCGTGCCGATGTGAAGGAGCTCGGCGAGGTCATCGATGACGGCCAGGCCGCGCTGGTGGTAGTCGGCGAGAGCCAGCTTCAGCATGCTTTGGACAGGGCTGCGCTGCGCGCCGAGAAGCACGTGGCCAGGGAACTAAACGTGAGCCCGAAAGACATCGACCAGGCGGTCCGGGACTCAGCCACCCAGATGGGCTGACCAGCGCCGGGCAAATTAGTCGGGTCCCGTGCGACGCCTTGCGGCGCGCGCGAGTTCACGCCCTCGTATCTGCGTGATCATCATGAAAACGCTCGTGCTTGTGGGCGCAACTGGGTTCGAAACAGAGTCTCACCTGTATGGCGTGCTCAGCCAGCTGCCTGATGTCGCCGGGCGTCGTCTGAAGAGCCGCTGACCTGGAAGCCCGCCGGTAAGGAACCTCAGCCAGCGCGGCACTTTCCGGTCGTCTTGAGAGCGTCCTTGTGGAGCCCTTCGAGACTAACTACCACGAGTTGGTGGAGCATGCCAGGCAGCGTCTCGCCGAGCGCGGCGGCGCATAGGACTTCGCTGCACCGGCAAGGTTGCCAGCCTGTGCGCACCCATCCGCGGCATGACAGCGCGTTCTCCGAGCGCCAGATTCCGTTCTGGCGCCTGCTTGCCCCCCAATGGAGCCACGCTTCGGAATCCGAATTATCGTCGTGGCGCGCTCGCCCTTGACCACCCTCCTATCAATCAGTTTCATATGTGATCGAGCGGTCGACACTGCGGCCGACAGGAGGCGTCCCATGCACGCACCGAATGACGAAACAGCGCTGCCGCGACCTCGACCCGTGGTCGACGGTGCTGGCGATCGGCGTGGAAGGCAACTCGCCGTCACGATCACGAATCTGGTTAAGCGGTACGGAAGCCTGCGAGCAGTCGACGACGTGTCCTTCTCAATTCAGGAGGGTGAGATCTTCGGGATCATCGGCCCCAACGGCGCCGGTAAGACGACGACCGTCGAGTGCATCTCCGGCCTTCGGGCTCCAGATTCAGGATCGATAAGCGTTTACGGACTGTCCCCGCAGCGCGACCGAGACGAGATCAGGGAGTTTGTCGGCGTCCAGTTGCAGGAGAGCGCGCTGCCGCCGCGCTTGAAGGTGGGCGAGGCCGTCGAGCTCTTCGCTGCTTTCTATCCGGATCCGCTGAATCCGCAGGAGGTACTCGAGTCCCTGGGAATCAAGGACATCGAGCGCTCGGCGTTCAAGAACCTGTCGGGCGGCCAGAAACAACGAGTGTCCATCGCGCTGGCGTTGGTGGGGAACCCGAAGATCGCCATCCTCGATGAACTGACCACCGGGCTCGATCCGGAGGCACGGCGAGGAACCTGGGCGCTCATAGAGCGCATGAGGGAGCGTGGCGTCACGGTGATCCTCGTCACCCATTACATGGATGAGGCCGAAACCCTGTGTGACCGCCTGGCGCTGATCAACCGGGGATGCCTCAAGGCTTTGGACACTCCGGAAGCGATCGCCGCTCTGGCAGGGACGAACAGGGTGCGCTTCGTCCCGTCGCAACCCGTGGATGACGAGGCGCTGCACTCCGTCGACGGTGTCCAAACGGTAGAACGCAAGGAACGCTATGTGACGGTCACCGGCACGGGAGATCTGGCCGCGTCGCTGATCAATGCGCTCGCGGCCACCGGAATTCAGGTGTCGGAACTCGAGGCACGACACGGAAACCTCGATGATGCTTTCATCATGCTGACCAGGGACACCGCATCGGAAGAGCCGGAAAGGGACACGGCA